>LUQC01000109.1 GCA_001627925.1 Rhodobacteraceae bacterium REDSEA-S34_B6
GCCTCTGCCCTCCGGATAACTCTCCAACCAGCTGTTTTTGTTTTTCCTCCAGCACAGGGAATAACTTAAAAACTTCACTGATATTTTTTGACAAATTTTCTTGGTTCGTAAAACCCCCTATCTCTAAATTTTCCATAACAGTCATCGATGTGAAAACGTTATGTGTCTGAGGAACGAATCCCATTCCGCTTTTCACTCTTTCTTGCGGTTTTAGATCGGAGATATCTTTTCCATCAAAAATAATATTTCCTGCTCGTAAATCAAGCATTCCAAATATAGCTTTCATGGCGGTTGATTTTCCAGCCCCATTGGGGCCAACAATAACAGCAATTTCACCCTTCTTAACACTTATCGAGCAATCGTTGAGAATCGTTGTCTCGCCGTATCCACCCAACATGTTTTCTGCACTAAGGAACATTTAATTCTCTTAATTTCCTAAATAAGCTTCAATAACTCTATCATCGTTTTTTATTTCGTTAACGGTACCTTGCGTCAATACTGATCCGTCAGTCATAACGATAACAGGATCACAGAGCGATGAGATAAAATCAATGTCATGTTCAATCATAAAAAATGTGTAGCCCAATTCTTTATTGAGTTTTTTTATTGATTCTCCAATTTTCTTAAGAAGTGTTTTATTAACTCCCGCTCCAACCTCATCCAGAAGTACTATTTTTGCATCAACCATCATAGTTCGACCCAATTCCAATAGTTTCTTCTGACCACCTGATAAACTACCCGCTTTTTCACTTTCTAAATGGTCGAGATTAAGAAATTTCATAACCTTAGTGGCTTTTGTGTGATTTTCTTTTTCTTGAATCTTTATTCTATTTCTAGAGATCCAAGTATGTAGAATGCTTTCTCCAATTTGCCCGTCCGGTACCATCATCAGGTTTTCTCTAACGGTTAAATTTTCGAATTCATGAGCAATTTGAAAGGTTCTAAGTATGAAAAGCGTTGTTTTTCCTGCACCATTAGGGCCAATTAAACCAGTGATAGACCCTTCTCGAATGTTCAGCGAAACATCTTCGACAGCTTTTATGCCACCAAAATGTTTAGAAACGTTTTTAAGTTCAATCATATTTCTAAAAACAATGCCCTAGCTTTCCAAAAGGCTAGGGCATTGCTCGTTGATATCAACTTATCTGTAAGCTACAGTTTCGTTTACTCCACTCTTAACTTCGATTTGAGCGTAGTTTCCGGCGCTTTCACCGCCGCCAATTAACTCAACAGCAGAGGCTCCGACATAATCGACGTCCTTTCCTTCGCTAATTAGTTTAAGAGCTTTTTTCAAATCGCCAGGAAATATTTTTTCGCCTGGAGCGTTGGCGATATCCATAATTTTTCCCTTATACGCTTGGCTGTCTGAAGACTTAGCAGCCTCCATTGCTAGTAGCATCAATGCAGCGGCATCATATGACTCCATTGCAAATGGGCCACTCTTGAAACCGGCAGCGGTTGCCATGTCACCAAATTTTGCAGCGCCTGGGCTATCTGTTCCAGGGACTGTGCCGATAGATCCGTTTAAACCAGAACCGATATCTTTAGGTAATGACTCTCCAATCATACCATCTGGTAGAAAGAACAGATCAAAAGCTCCAGAGTCAAGAGAGGCCTGAATAATACCTTTTCCTCCAGAGTTTAAATAACCAGCGACGATTAAAATATCTCCACCTGCCTGGGCAAGGGCGCCAACTTCAGCACTATAATCACCTTTATCATCCTCATGTGGAGCACTGATTGTTACTGTCCCCCCAGCAGCCTTGTGATTTGCTTCAATACTTGCCGCCAAACCTTTTCCATAATCGTTATTTACGTAAGAAATAGCTACTTTTTTCAAGCCTTTTTCCTTCAATATGTCGGCGACAACTTGACCTTGTCTAGCATCAGAAGGAGCAGTTCTGAAGAAAAGATTATTATCTTCGACAGTTGAAAGAGCAGGAGACGTCGCTGATGGTGATATCATAACAACACCATTGGCCATCGCTACTTGCTGAAGAATAGCGGTTGTAACGCCGGAGCAGTCAGCTCCCATGATCCCATTAACTTTATCTGAAGTAATTAATCTTTCTGCAGCGGCCGTAGCTGCTGAAGAATCTATGCAGGTTGAGTCGGCTCTTACCCCAGAAACTTTCCCCATAGAGAAATTTCCGGCTTTGTTAACTTCATCTATTGCTAGCTCAGCACCAGCTGCCATGTCTGGAGTGAGACTTTCAATAGGTCCAGTGAAACCTAGTATTATGCCCAATTTTACGTCAGAGAAAGACGCTGTATTAAAAAGACATAAAGCCAGGAGTGTTGCAAAAATTTTTTTCATTTCTTTCTCCCAAGTTTGTTCTTTTTTGCAAAAAAAGAATCTCTTTTCAAAAAATGAGTATAGGCAAAATGATATGCTTTTAAAATAATAATTTTTAGTTGCTTTTCAGTGAAAAGTAAGACAGTCAAGTAACTGCAGTTAAGTTTGTTTAAGAAAGAGTTAATATTGATAGTTAAACCTTCGATCAACATCAAAGGCGAATATTTGTTAGGGTTAATTGCTGGTATCTCAGTTGTTTTTATCTGGTCATTTTGGTTGGTAGTTACAAGATCTGGCGTCAGTTCCACTTTAACTATTTATGATTTCGCGGCATTTCGTTATGGGTTGTCTTCATTAATAGCATTACCCGTTGTATTATATTTTAAACCCTGGCAAACCATGAGTTTTCTCAGAGTAATAGTAATTACTTTTTTACTTGGACCAATTTACATTCTTTGCGTTTTTAGTGGGTTTATTTACGCACCAGCGTCTCACGGAGGTATATTTATGAACGGACTCATGCCGTTCTTCACCTTGATATTTGGATTTTTTCTTCTGAAACAAAAAATATTCCTTCAACAAATGTTTGGAGCGGCAACAATTTTGTTCGGAGCTTGTCTAGCTGTTTATGATGGATTAGAACTAAATTTTTCAAACACCTGGATTGGAGATATATTTTTTATCATAGGAGCGATATTTTTTTCTATTTACGTTGTTTTAAGTAGGTTGTGGAATGTTACAATGACCCAATTGCTCTTTTGTGGATCGGTGATAAATGCAATCTTGTATCTCCCTATTTACTTTATATTTCTTCCTAAGGGTTTGGTGGACGTACCAAACGAAATTTTAGTGTTACAAATGATATATCAAGGTTTTGTTCCTAATCTTATAGGAATATTTTTTATAACCTATGCCTCACAAAAAATTGGATCTGCCTCAATATCAGCTATATTATCTTCTGTTCCACCAATTGGGTCAGTTTTAGGGTTACTGATACTTGGCGAACTTTTGGGGTTTTCTGGATGGTTGAGCCTATTTATGATCACACCTGGAATACTGTTAATTGTTTTAAAAAGAGAATAAATTGGAGCGGGGCTCATTTTTCTTGAAGCTACAGGAGTTACTGCTCAAGGACGAATAACTAATGGGTGCTTAGGCATTTGGGATGACAAGCAAATAAACGGATTAAAAGAAATTACTCAATCGATTAAGGTATTAGGGTCAATTCCAGCCATCCAATTAGGTCATGCAGGACAAAAAGCGAGCATGCAAAGACCGTGGCACGGCAACGGTCCGCAAACAACGATCGACACTGATAGAGGTGATATTATATGGGAACCAATTGCGCCTATGGATCGGCCTTTAGATGTGGGGTGGTTAAAGCCAAGAAAAATGGAAAGAAAAGAGTTGGGTGAAGTTAGAGATGCATTTGTAAAGGCATCTGAAAGGTCGATAGAGGCAGGGTTTGAGATTATAGAAATTCATATGGCCCATTGATACCTTCGTCATAGCTTTCTGTC
>LUQC01000011.1 GCA_001627925.1 Rhodobacteraceae bacterium REDSEA-S34_B6
AGCCCCAGTAATTTTATTACGAGGGGGTGCAACCCTAGCTATCTTCTTCTGTTTTGGACTGTATTTGCTAAATGGCATTACTTCTTCTTCTTTTTCATACCCATTTTCTTAGCAACTTTTTTGACTGGCTTTTTACCACCCTTCATCATTTTTCCGTAGTGACCTGGCATTGTATTATCTCCTTGTTTATTTGATTATTATTATTAGGTTTGTTATTAAGGTTCTCTAAAAGTTCTATCAAAATAAGCCTTAGCGGCTCTTTTTTGTGCAGCAGTTCTTTTATCTGGACCCTCAAATGCTTTTTTCAAAAGTTTTTCTACATCTATATTTCTTTTTGTATCAACTGCTTTTCTTCGAGCAATTTTTTCTGATACTTTAGTAACACCCTTAGCCGCAAGTTTAGCCGCCCGACCAGCAGGAAGAAAATTTAAACTCATTTGACTACCACTAAATTCAGGCATATAAATTTTGTTATTTGATTATTGATTTGACCCAAGCTATGAGCTTGGATGCGATTGATTTTACCTTATAGATAAACTTGTCTTTAGTTTTGCAGATGCAACACTTCATAATTATTTTTTGTGATTATTGGTTACTTTTATGAAACAGCTTCAAATATTGTTTCTGAAAAATATACTTCTACGGATAAGGTTGCTTCTCCGGTACTAGAATCTTTAGTTATTCTAAAGTTGTCTATATTGTTTCCGCTTGTGGGTAAATCAAAATCAACACCTGATTGCTTTGAATCATTTGCTGCAAACGTTCCAATATCAATAACTGTTGCTGAACTTGAATCTCTAAATACAGCAGAGGTAAGGGCTGCATCTGATTTTATGGCAATAAATTTTAAACCTGTTCTTAGGGCTGCAAGAGGAATAACTAATATATTTTTATCACTATCCATTTTGAAACCGCACCTTACTACAGAGTTAGATGTAAATGTACTATCCTTCTGAAATGATGCAGATGGAGTACTAGTAAATTGTTTTAATGAAACTGATACGTTGTCTGTTGCCATATTATTTCTTTCTTTTGTTATGAAAATCAAAAAGGACTTTCACTTTTTCTGTAAGAGCTTCTAGGTTGTAGTGCATCCTAGCCAGGACAATGATAAGCGTAATAATACCAATGCCGATGGGCCAGAGAGATGATATGATTTGTAAAGTTTCATTCATTTAATAGTTGAGGAGCCGAAGTAGAATCCGACGATGGCTAGAACTGTTTGACGAATCTCTGGCAGGATCAAGTAGCCGTTAAGAGTTTGGTATTTGACTCCCCCAAATAATCCAAAGAAACCTTTAGACTCCTGTCCCACTGTAACACCCTCTGGGCTGTGAGCCAATATAAAGGGGGCTATAACGACCGCAAACAAGACGGTGCATACTATGACCCGCCTGACCCACTCTCCGCCCCTTGTAGCGGCTTTCTGGTGGCTTTCGTCAGCTGCTGCTTGTTTCTTGAGCATAGCATCCACAGTGTTCTGCTGATTGGCTACAAGCTGTCCAATCAGTTTGAAGATAAAGCCAGAAGCACTTCCGCCTAGCATAGCTATAAGTTCTGTGGTCATTTAATATCTTTGATTAGTTTATAAATAGAAAGTCCAAGAAAAACAAAGGTCATTATACCAACAACTAGACTAACAACACTGTTAATACTTTGTAAGCCCATGCAGGCAAAGAATCCAGTTGATCCTACAGTTCCTCTAAGCATAGTATCCATAGCATTTAATCTTCGTCAGGGTCAGGTAGAGGTGTATAGTGATCAACCGTTGATGCCTTCTCGGAATCATCGAGGTCGTAGTCCGTTACATCCAATGCCCAGGTATGGTCAATAGTCTCGTCAGGGTAGGTTAGCCAACGTGTGCCTGTTCCGTTGACCCAATAGCTGTAGCCAATCTCCTTGCCTTCTTCGTCGGCTCTTTCAATGGCGGCTTCTTTGCTTGCGTATATTAAGTAGAGCATTAGAATATTGAGTAATAGTTATTAATGTTATTTTCAAGGGCTGTAAAATTACTTGTTTGGTTGGAGTTATAAATAATAAGTTCTTGTACGTCTCCATCCCAAAAATTATTAGCGGTATCGTGATTTGCACCGATTACAATACCAGTCATTCCTTGAGTAGAAGGATTTCCTGTAGTTTTTTCCGTACTATCAATTTTTAAACTAGAAGAGGCCCCATTGAGTAAAGAGGTAAATAAGTGTCTATCCGCATCAGCATTTTCTCCAGTTGCTACAACTGTACCAGCAAAATGAGCAAATTGACCGCTACCGGTAGTACTTAATTGCAACATATTTCTAGCAGTATTTAAGTGACTATCGTATAATTTTCTATTCTCGTCAGCATAAACATCTAACTCAGCCACTGAGAAAAATGTATTAGGTTGAGATAGAGTGCCTTGGGTATAAGTTTCCCTTTCTAAGAAATCATCCGTACCATCAAACTTAAAAGAAGCCTTATTATTTACTGTTACTAAAGAACCAGCATTAACAATTTTAGGCTGTTTAGTGGCCGTTAATTGAGCGACATCATTGCCATTGCCTGACTGGTCATACCAAGTCTCCACAAAGCCGTTTACTTCATTGTTCAATGGATCAACTCCAGATGGTAAATCAATGCTGTAGTGTTCACCAATGTTGGCTTCAATAGCTGTGCGGTTTGCCTCTTGGTTAGATGCGTAGATAATTATTTCTTTCGTCTTTCCGTCATAAGCATTACCTCCAGAGTTATTAGCACCAACGGTAAGTTCGTCTGCATTTACTGAACCAACGGCTGCTAAGTCGGTTGGACTGCCAATAGTCACTGAAGAACCATTTTTAAATGCCTTAACAATTTCATCAGTGTCTCTATCAACAATGTTTGTATAAAGAACCTCAGTGCCTGTGCTAAGACTTGCGCTTTGAGTGTCACCATTTGTGCCAGTTCCTCCAGAATCTTTGTAATACAATCTTGGATTAGTAGTTGATATAAATTCAATACCTGGAGTTGCAGCCCTGGTGTTTAAAAAACGGGGATTGCCAGACAAATCACTAGGATTTATTACGGTAAAGAAAGCTAAAGAATTAAATCCGAATACATCAAAGTTGGCTGCGGTCTGAAGAAAGTCATTTAAGCCATCAAATACTAACTCATTTAACAAAGACCCAGCATTTACAATCTTAGGTTGTTTCGAAGCGGTAGGTTGAGTTGCGTGATTACCTGTTGCTGATCCTGCTTGGTCGCTTACACTTTGGTCATACCAAATTTTAACGAAGCCGTCGTTTAGAACTGCTGACGAAGGAGAGCCGTTTACAGTCCATCCTTGGCTTGACGCATTAGATACCGTTCCGTCCCAAGTTGTTGAGCCAACAGAAAGCGATGTTATAACTCCTTCAAAATTAGCACCAGCATATGCGTGACCTATATCAGAGTTTATCTGCTGTATAGACGAACTTGAGGTCATTGTAACAGCTGTTCCTCCATTTAACTGTAAAGAAATTGTTGTTCCGCTACGACTTAAAACTATAGTATTTATTGTTTGGGGAACGATAGCATTACTCGTCGTTAATGAACCAATTGAGTTTATAAAATTAAATGCAGTTCCATCGCTTTTAATTTGAACATTAGATCGACCAGCAACACCCGCTGAACCTTGCCCAAATATGGACTCATCAGAGGATGGATTTCCATCAATAAAAAAATTAATAGTTAAAGTGAAATTATCAGTAGCAGGAAGTAAGGCAGCATTAACGTCAATATCATCATCCGACCCATCAAACTGCATATATTGAGTTGAGTCCTCGTTGGTAAAAGCCAACAAGGTTCCATCAGTAATCTCATCTGCTGTAAATGACTTTATCTTATCATCAGAGCTACGACGCACTTGGCATACAAATTTACCTGATGTATCGCCATCAGTATCGCCACTTGATATTACGGTAGCCTGGCGTGTCCCTAGACTACGCAGTGAGTAAGCGGCCTTGGCAATAATAAAGTCACCCGTGCGCCCATCAGCCTGTTCT
Source organism: Rhodobacteraceae bacterium REDSEA-S34_B6 (assembly GCA_001627925.1). GTDB lineage: Bacteria > Pseudomonadota > Alphaproteobacteria > Rhodobacterales > Rhodobacteraceae > Salinivivens. The sequence continues at coordinate 3,999 of LUQC01000011.1, forward strand.
TCCCGTATGTCTAGAGGCGCTGTCACCTGAGCGTTTACGAAGTCAACTAACGCACCAGAG
>LUQC01000110.1 GCA_001627925.1 Rhodobacteraceae bacterium REDSEA-S34_B6
GAGGGTGGTTTTTCTGACATTGAGAGAAATCACCTTTTAGCACTAGAATTTACCCATAGAATAAGTCTTGGACCAAGAATTTTGCGGGCGGATACAGCAGCTGTTACTGCAATTTCATTGTGGCAAAATTATCTTGGCGACTGGTAATGAAACAAAATTCTTTGTTACATATTTTGCTTATTTGGCGAGAAACTATTATTGCAATAATCTTTGCTGGCTTGGGTTTGAACTGGATATTAAATTCATTCGGTACGCTTCATACAATTGGATATGGGGTTTTACTAACCGGAATGGTTTTGGCATATGCAAGTTATCAACGTACAAGGTTCAAGAGAACGGAGACTGGGACCGGAATAGTCAAATTCATAGAAGGACAAATTAGTTACTTCGGTCCCGAAACCGGTGCTATATTTTCAATAAATGATATAAAACGCCTTATTCTGGATAAATCTAAATACTCTAGCAAATGGATAATAGAAAATACCGCAGGTTATCAAATAGAAATACCAACAAATGTAGAGGGCCACGAGGTATTATTTGATGTTTTTAATAGCCTTGAAGGTTTTCCAATTCACAAAATGTTAGAAACATTATCTTCTAAACAAAGCATTAGGACTGTTCTTTGGCAAAAATAAGACTATGATTGCGATGTTTAAGTTAATGTAACAAAAGCGTTAGATTACGTGTAAATTTTTAATAAAGAATTAAGGTCAAATTATGTCGATTCCCCAGTCTGGTGGCGGTCTTGTTGAGCACTACGATCAGTTAGTGCAATACCTGTCTGACGGATGCAAACCCAGATCTGACTGGAAAGTTGGAACCGAACATGAAAAATTTGGTTTCTTTAAAGATACGTTAAAGCCGATACCATATAATGGTAAAGTTTCGGTAAAATCATTATTAGTCGGTTTAAAAGATAATTATGGCTGGGAACCTGTATTTGAGGCAGGCAATATTATTGGCCTTACAAAGGATGGTGCCAACGTTTCACTTGAACCTGGTGGACAGCTTGAGCTCTCGGGGGCTCCCTTGGCCAGTATCCATGAAACTTGTGATGAGGTTAATACGCATTTAAGCCAGGTAAAGAATATTGCTGACAAGTTAGGTATAGGCTTTATTGGGCTAGGTACAGCTCCCACCTGGAAACATCACGAAATGCCTTTAATGCCCAAAGGTAGGTACCGACTTATGACAGACTATATGGATAAAGTTGGTACTATGGGTAAAACAATGATGTACCGAACATGCACCGTTCAAGTGAATTTAGACTTTGAGTCTGAGTCCGATATGGTCAAGAAAATGAGAGTTGCAATAGCACTGCAACCTGTAAGTACTGCTCTATTTTCCAATTCGCCATTCTTTGAGGGAAAACTTACTAATTGCAAAAGTTGGAGAAGCCGCGTTTGGAGAGATCTTGATGCATCGCGCACTGGAACAATTCCTTTTATTTTCAAGCCAACGTTTGGATTTGAAAGATGGGTTGAATATGCCCTAGACGTTCCAATGTATTTCGTTTACCGCGATGGGAAATACATAAATGCATTGGGCCAGTCTTTTCGAGATTTTCTTAAGGGAAAACTACCTGCATTACCAAATGAGTTACCAACCTTAAATGACTGGGCTGATCATCTTACGACAATATTTCCTGAAGCCCGCTTAAAAAAATTTATAGAAATGCGTGGAGCGGATGGAGGACCATGGCGCAGCCTTTGTGCACTTCCCGCGCTGTGGGTTGGTTTGTGTTACAATCAGTCCTCGTTAGACGCAGCATGGGATCTTGTTAAAACATGGACAAGTCAGACACGAGAAGAGCTTAGGGTAGAAGCCGCAAATAAAGGCCTGCATTGCAAAGTCGGTAAAATTAAAATGATCGAATTAGCTAGGGAAGTAATAGCCATTGCCAATGAAGGTCTAAAAGCTCGCTGTATTCCTAGTTCAAACTTAAAATTCCCAGATGAAACTCATTTTCTAGATGCGCTAAATGAAGTTGTTGAAAGTGAGCGTACGGCTGCCGATAAATTAATCGAACTTTACAGAAACAATTGGAACCAGGATGTTTCCAAAGTATTCGATCAGCATAGTTACTGATATTACGTGTGTTCAATTAAAGTTAATCGGTATGCACAGTAATAAAATTAGTATTGCTAAGCATGCGAATATAAATCCTAACCCAAATGGCTTTAAACTAACATTCCAGCTTCTTTTCACGATTTGAGGTTCTGGATTAGACTGTTTAATCAATGCCTGTTCTACCAGGCTAGGTAATCTAGGTCCGAAGCGAGCCAAAACTTTTAGTGTGGTTGTTAAATCATTCAGTACTGCAGCCGGGCCCAAGTTAGATTTAATATACCCCTCGACAATCGGACGGGCAACTTCCCAGATATTTATTTGAGGATTTAAAGATCTAGCTACGCCTTCAACGACTACCATTGTCCGCTGCAGTAATATAAGTTCTGTGCGCGTTTCCATGCCAAAACGCTCAGTAACCTCAAATAGATAGCTTAAAAGCCTACCCATTGATATATTGGATGCATCCATACCAAAAATTGGCTCCCCTACGGCACGCAGAGCGCGTGCAAACTCATCTACATCCTGATCTTGTGGAACATATCCCGCTTCAAAATGCACTTGCGCAACACGCTTGTAATCCCTTTTTATAAAGCCAAACAAGATTTCGGCGTAAACACGCCTGGTGTACTCATCAATATGCCCCATGATTCCAAAATCGAAGGCCACAATATCTCCGCTACTAGACACTTTAAGATTTCCTTGATGCATGTCCGCGTGAAAGAAGCCATCGCGAAGAGCATGGTTCAAAAACATATGCAAGACCCTATCACCAAGCTCACTGAGGTTATGACCAGCTGCAGCTAGTGCATCTACATCTCCCATCGGCACCCCATCAGCCCAATCTAAAGTCATCACTCTACGACTAGACAAACTCCAGTTAACTGAGGGTACAGAAAAACCCTTGTCTTCTTTGATATTTGCTAAAAATTCGGATGCAGATGCACTCTCTAGTCGTAAATCCAGTTCTCCCCGAACAACACCATCAAAATGAGCTATCACGTCCATCGGTTTCAATCGGCGCGATTTGGGAGACACAAACTCAACTAACCTGGCAGCAAAATAAAAGGTATCAAGATCTTTTTGAAACGCTCGTTCTATTTCCGGCCTTAAAACTTTTATAGCAACACTCTGTCCAGTGTCTTTCAATTCGCCCCGGTGCACCTGAGCAATCGATGCTGCCGCAACGGGTTCTGAAAAATCGCTAAATACATCATCAGCATCAAGACCGATCTCCGACTTAAAACTTTGCTTTGCAACATCAGTAGAGAAGGGAGGTAACCGATCTTGTAAAACACGTAGTTGTTCAGCGAGTTCTGGGCCCACAACATCTGGACGCGTAGACAATATTTGACCAAATTTAATGTAAGCGGGACCCATCGCTGTCAGGGCTCTAGGAGCTGGCGGTAAGGATTGATCTCCTCTTCGACCTAAAAACTGAAATGGCCAAACAATAAACCTTGCAGCAAACTTTAAGGTTCTAGGTGCATCTAGAGCATTTAGTATAACTGGCATAGCGCCGGTGCGCTCAAGGGTTGCACCAGTACGAATTAAGCGCAAAATATTATGAGGCCCACGCATTTAAATTTTCCATCCAGAGTGCAAACAGGCGACTCCCATCGTTAAATTACGATATTTTGTTTTCTCAAAACCAGCGCTGTTAACAAGTTTCATAAAATCTTCTTGATTTGGAAACTTCCTAATGCTTTCAACAAGATACTGATAACTACTTTTATCACCAGCGATTATTTGCCCTAATCTTGGTATCACGTTAAATGAATATTTATCATAGCCCCATTGCAATAAATCGTTTGGAATATGGGAAAACTCAAGAACCATAATTCTACCGCCTGGCTTCAAAACCCGATATGCCTCAGATAAAGCTATTTTTGGGTCGGTAACATTACGTATCCCAAAACTAATAGTGTAGACGTCGAAAGTGTCATCTTCGAAAGGAAGAGCCATAGCATCCCCAACAACCCACTCGAGCTGCCCAGACAGGCCAACCGTTTCGGCCCTTTTTCTTCCCTCTACTAGCATTGGTTCAGTTAAATCCAAAACTGTAGCATTTGCAGTTCTAGCGCGTTTAAGAAAGCGAAATGAAATATCACCAGTGCCTCCTGCCACATCTAACAAGGATTGAAACCCTCTAGGGGCTAACCAATCCATCATCGCATCCTTCCAAACCCTGTGTATTCCCAAAGACATCAAATCGTTCATGACATCATATTTTGATGCAACCGAACTAAAGACTCCTTGGACTTTTTCAGCTTTGTCTTTTTTTAATATGGTTTCAAAACCAAAATGAGTTGTATTTTCTTTTTTGTCTGACATTGCTCCAAGCCGAAAACATTTTATGTTACTTATAGTTTAGTTACGGCGCGATACAATGCGCTCATGCATTTATGAGATAGATTTATGCCTGAATTACCAGAAGTTGAAACCGTTTTACGGGGTATTTCTCCATTTATGGAAGGTAATGAAATTGAATATGCTGAAGTAAATAGGCCAGACCTTAGAAAACCATTTCCCATTAATCTTGCGAAGCGCTTAAAAAATCGCAAGATAAATTTTTTGCACCGAAGGTCAAAATATATACTCATTGATTTATCAGACGGGGAAACTTTAATTATGCACTTGGGGATGTCAGGTCGAATATTGATTTCTCAAAATGTTACGGGTAATTTCCACCATAATTCAAGTCACACCCAGAAGCATGACCACTTTATTTTGCATTTGAAGGATAACCACATGGTTACCTTTAATGATCCTAGGCGATTTGGCGTTATTGATTTACTTGAAACAAAGTCATTAGAAATAAGCAGCATGCTAAGCCACATTGGGCCAGAACCATTAAGCAATAGGTTCAATGAAGAATATTTTATAAATGTCATGAGGGGTAAAAAAACTAATATAAAATCAGCGCTACTGGATCAGCGTCTTGTTGCTGGCCTTGGCAATATATATGCTTGCGAAGCATTATTCCGGGCCGGAATATCCCCAAAACGCCAAGCATTTAGTATATCACACAAGAGGCTCGGCTTTCTTGTGCCTATAATCAAGGAAATACTAACGGAAGCAATATCATCAGGCGGTTCCTCATTAAGGGATTTTCGTAATTCCGCCGGAGGCTTGGGCTATTTCCAGCATAAGTTTGAGGTCTATGGAAGAGAAAATCAAAATTGCTATAACACACAATGTACCAGAAAAATTAAACGTATTATTCAGGCAGGCCGATCAAGTTTTTATTGCGGTAATTGCCAAAGATAACTTGAGTCTTTTGACAGAAATGATAAAAAAACCTCTCATAAATGCTAAGAAGGGCAGAGCTTATGGCTTACGAGACAATCATAGTTGATGTTGAGGACCACGTCTGTGTTATAACACTTAATCGCCCTGAGGCACTGAATGCACTTAGCAAAGAACTTCTTGACGAACTTGCAGAAGCCTTAGAAGAAAGTCAGAAAAATGACAAAGTTCGGTGTATAGTAATCACAGGCTCAGAGAAAGCATTCGCAGCAGGTGCTGATATAAAAATGATGCAAGATAAGAACTTTTCTGAGGTGTTTTTAGAAGACCTGTTCACAAACCAAGCCGATAGGATTTCTAGAATTAGAAAACCAATAATTGCGGCTGTATCTGGCTATGCATTAGGCGGTGGATGTGAACTAGCAATGATGTGTGATTTCATAATTTGCTCTGATACGGCTAAATTTGGCCAACCTGAAATCAATCTTGGGATCTCTGCTGGGTTAGGTGGTACACAAAGGTTAACGCGTTTTGTTGGCAAATCCAAAGCAATGGAAATGAACCTGACAGGAAGATTAATGGAAGCAGAGGAAGCCGAACGATGCGGATTAGTTAGCAGAGTTGTGCCAGCTAAAAAACTCCTCGAAGAAGCCATATCTGCCGCTCTGAAGATATCTGAAAAATCATTGCTTACAACTATGGCAGTTAAAGAAATGGTAAATAGAGCCTACGAATTACCATTAGCAGAGGGATTACGGTTTGAGCGAAGAGTGTTTCATTCCTTGTTTTCAACAGAGGACCAAAAGGAAGGAATGGCCGCATTCAGTGAAAAACGGGATGCTCAGTTCCGCGATAGATAATAAAAAAGCACCAATTTATCAGTAGACATGTTGACTCGAATACAAGAGACGCATAAAGAGCAACGAAATTTGTGAAATATAGGGATCGGTAAATGGCAAATACGCCTCAGTCAAAAAAGCGTGCAAGACAAAACGAGCGAAAGCTAGAAGTTAACAAAGCGCGTCGATCAAGGATACGCACATTTCTAAAAAAAGTAGAGGAAGCTATATCGTCAGGTGATAAGAACGCCGCTAATACAGCGTTAAAATCCGCTCAGCCTGAGCTAATGCGTGGTGTTACTAAAGGTGTTTACAAAAAAAATACTGCCGCAAGGAAAATGTCACGGCTTTCATCCAGAGTTAAAAGCCTAACTTGATAATTAGTGAGATGTAATTTTTGAAGGACGCGTTTCGCGTCCTTTTTATTTTGATGAATACTTTTTACAACAATCAGAGATTCTCTTCATTTTTTTTTGAGTCAAGTCTTAAGTTCTGTTGAATGATTCAAAAAACACTTGTTAATGTCTTTATAGCGAGTCGTTCGCCTGGGGGGTTCAGTTGATTAGGAGTTGTATGCCACACTTCGCCTAAATTCTGGCCAATCTAAAATTTTGTAACATCGCTAGTGGAGTTTATCTTCGCCAAGCTTGATCTGTGTACATTCTTTAGCGGGTAGTAACGCCTCTTCAGGTTTTAAGCTGGGACACAACTGAAGTTTTGGGAATTAAAAAATGAACAAAGATTTATGGGGACAAATTCAAGAGGAACTTCAGGAAACAATAGGAAAAAATAACTTCACTAATTGGATTTCACCACTAAAATTCTCAGAAGTAGTTGATGGTGTTGCAACATTTAAGGTACCAACAACTTTTTTAGGTAATTATGTTTCTCAAAATTTTGGTGATATAATTCTTTTCAAACTCAATAGCGTTGATAAAAGTGTAACACGGATTTCCTTTAAAGTTAGTGACAGCGTTTTACCGAAGAAATCTGATGCAAAGAGTGAGGTAAAAGTTTCAAAGTCTGCCGTTAATCGGTCTGAAGTTATACCTGGAGCTCCTTTGGACCCAAGGTTTACTTTTGATAGTTTTATTGTTGGGAAACCAAATGAACTGGCACATGCTGCGGCAAGAAGAGTTGCGGATGGCACTTCTGTGACTTTCAATCCACTATTTTTATACGGTGGCGTAGGATTAGGTAAAACACATTTAATGCACGCTATAGCGTGGGAATTGTCGAATAAAAGACCAGATTTAAATGTTTTATATCTATCGGCCGAACAATTTATGTACCGCTTTGTACAGTCATTGCGTGAACGAAAGATGATGGATTTCAAACAAATCTTCCGATCGGTAGATATACTGATGGTAGACGACGTTCAGTTTATTGCAGGGAAAGATAGCACTCAGGAAGAGTTTTTTCATACTTTCAACGCGCTGGTTGATCAGGGAAAACAGATTATAATTTCAGCAGATAGGGCCCCTGGCGAAATAAAAGGCCTCGAAGAAAGGATTAAAAGCAGATTGCAGTGTGGTTTAGTTGTAGATTTACACCCAACTAATTATGAGCTGCGACTTGGAATTCTCCAATCCAAAGTGGATATGTATAGCAAACAGTATCCAGATCTCAGTTTTGATCCGGAAGTTTTAGAGTTTTTAGCTCTTCGAATATCAACAAATGTTAGCGCGTCCCCGGCAAATTGCTATGTATTTATCCAAAAACCTTACGAGCCGTAGCCTGCCAGAAATAGGAAGAAGATTTGGAGGGCGAGATCATACAACTGTAATGCACGGTGTTAAACGAATTGAGGAACTCAAAATCCAAGATGGCCAGGTTGCAGAAGACGTTGAAATCTTACGCCGCGCACTCGAAGCTTAAGACTAGTTATTAAGTAAAGATAAATATCATAATTCTGGTCCATACTGCGAAATCTATTGAATGATAGAAAACACTTGAGCAGGTTATAAAATGGTTTAACCTGGCATTCCGATTATTTTAACATAGGAGCAGAGGGAATGAAATTAAGCATAGAGCGAAATACCCTTTTGAAAGCTGTGTCGCATGCTCAGTCGGTAGTTGAGCGTCGTAATACAATTCCTATTCTTGCCAATGTATTGATTGAAGCGGAGAACGATAAGGTTCAATTTAGAGCCACAGATCTAGATGTGGAAGTAGTCGACCGAGTACAAGCTAAAGTTGATCGTACTGGCTCAACGACAGTTTCAGCTGTTTTGTTGCATGAAATTGCTCGCAAACTGCCCGAAGGCGCACTGATCGAACTTACAGCCGATGCAGCGAATGGAAGGCTTACAGTGGAAGCAGGGCGATCAAATTTTTCTCTAGCTACCCTGCCTAAAGAAGACTTTCCAGTAATGGCTTCATCAGAATACGCAGCAAATTTTTCCGCAAAATCTGGGGATCTTCGTCGATTATTTGATAAATCTAGGTTTGCTATTTCAACCGAGGAAACAAGATACTACTTAAATGGTGTTTACATGCATGCTGCTACCTTTGAAAATTCAAAAGTGCTAAGGTGCGTGGCTACTGATGGGCATAGGCTTGCAAGGGTAGATGCCAGTTTGCCTAACGGAGCAGAAGAATTACCAGGTGTAATAATTCCTAGGAAAACTGTAGCAGAAATACGAAAATTCTTAGATGACGATGAAGTCCAAATTGCTGTTTCAGTTTCTGAAACAAAGGTTCGTTTTGCAACACCTGATATTACTTTAACATCGAAAGTAATTGAAGGAACATTTCCTGATTATACTCGCGTAATTCCCGCATCCAATGAAAAGAAGTTAGAAGTCGACGCCGACGAATTCGCAAAGGCCGTTGACAGAGTTTCTACTGTATCATCAGAAAGATCACGGGCTGTAAAACTTTGTTTAGAAGACGATCAGCTTACTTTGATTGTCAATTCTCCAGATAGTGGAGCAGCAGAAGAACAGGTGGCAGTTGCTTATAACGACGAGCGTTTAGAAATAGGCTTCAACGCTAAATATTTGCTGGAAATATCTGGTCAAATTGACAAGGAAAATGCTATATTTATGTTTAACTCGTCTGGCGATCCTGTTCTGATTAGAGAAGGCAGTGATTTATCAGCAGTATATGTCGTAATGCCAATGAGAGTTTAGTGATTTACTTTTATATAAGGTTTTGACTTGCATATTAGTCAGCTGACATTATCACATTTTCGATCTCACAAATATACACAGCTTCAAGTTGAAAGTGGTCCAGTAGCTTTATTTGGAAGTAACGGCGCTGGAAAGACAAATTTAGTTGAAGCAATTTCGTTACTGTCTCCAGGGAAAGGTATCAGAAAAGCTAATACGGCTGATTTAAGCAGAAGTCCTGATAATATTGGGTGGAAGGTAAATGCAGAAGTAGTATCGGGTGTTAGTTCCAATTTGATCGAAACCTCTTGGGAGACTACCTCATCTCGAATAGTCAAAATAAATGATAAAGTCGTCAAACAAAACGATTTAGCAAAAGTATTTAGAGTTGTTTGGCTATTACCGTCCATGGATCGCCTATGGCTAGAAGGAGCGGATGGTCGGCGCAAATTTCTTGACCGGCTCACTCTAAGCTTTTTTCCAAAACACGCAGATTGTGTACTGAACTATGAGAAAGCTATGCGCGAAAGGAACCGTCTTCTTAAGGAGAAAATGACTGATGGTGTCTGGTACAAAGCATTAGAACGTCAAATGGCTCAAAATGGCCTTCTAATTCAATCAAACCGCAGTGCAACATTAAAAAAAATAAGTTCAGCACAAGAAAATTCAACTACTACGTTTCCTATAGCTGAACTATCTTTATCGAAAGCAAACGGTGATTTAACAACCGATGAGGATGAATTTGTCAAAGCACTATCAGAAAACCGCCACCTTGACATAATGGCGGGCCGTACACTAATCGGGCCTCATCGCTCAGATATGGAAGCTACTTACAAAGAAAAAGGTATTTCTGCAAAAGACAGTTCAACTGGAGAGCAAAAGGCGATGCTTATATCAATAGTATTAGCTAATGCCCGAGCTCTAAAATTAGAACTTGGACATCCTCCAGTAATACTATTAGACGAGATATCTGCCCATTTAGACATAGACAGACGAGGTGCATTATATGAGGAAATAAATGCTCTCGGGGCTCAAGCGTGGATGACTGGTACAGACAGAAATCTATTTTCTGAATTTGGGTGTAAAGCGAAATATTTTCATGTGATTGAGAGCTCTGGAATTTCAGATATTAAAGAAATAGATTTCTCCGTTGATTAAATAAATATATAATCATATGGGTCCTGACATGTCTATATCGATCAGTGAACTAACCTTTTACGCTTTTGGAATATTTGTCCTTTTTCTTACACCGGGACCAGTTTGGATAGCAATAATCTCTAGGTCGATCTCGAGTGGTCTTCAGGGAGCAGCTCCACTAGCTGCTGGGGTCGCAATTGGCGATATAATATGGCCGTCTTTAGCAATTGCCGGAAGTGCTGCTTTGGCCGCTTCATATATCAATTTACTGTTATACCTTAAATATATAGCAGTAATAATATTTGTGATATTGGGCATCAATTTAATAAAAAATCAAAAATCGAATATCAAACCTCAAGACATTAAGCTTCATAAAAAAAGCGAATTAGCTGGGTTTACTGCAGGACTACTAGTTATAATTGGAAATCCCAAAGCTGCTTTATTCTACCTTGGGATACTTCCCGGGTTTTTTAATCTTACTGAGTTTACACTAATAGACTCTGCAGCAGTAGCATTGGTTTCAGCAGTAATACCATTTATCGGCAATCTCGTATTAGCAGCGATGATAGAAAAATCTCGAGCAATTTTAAGCTCTACTTCTGCTATGAAAAAACTCAATATACTATCTGGGTGTTTATTGATTTTTGTTGGATTATTAATATTTTTTGGCGCCTATAAAAGCCATTTATAGTTTGGCATAATAAAATCTTACTTTAAGTCCACCATGATTAATTGGCTCACTAACAAATGAAAACTTTATTTGAGTTGTCTGCGCCAGTGAACCATCCGCGGTAATCAGTCCAACTCGCCAACCATTGAATTTGGATTTGAGCACCATTCCTATTTTAGCATATAACGCATATAATATTTTTTTATCACCTATTCTCCCTCCATATGGAGGATTAAAAATTACCAGACCGCACTGGTTCGACAAAGGAGACAGATCGCTGATTGATTGGGATTCAAAATTTGTAATATGACTTACATTTGCTAATTTTGCATTTTTTATTGAATTTTTTATCGCTCCATCATCACGATCATAGCCAAATAGATTTAGTTCAAGCCTGGGGATTAATTTTTGATCTTTTAAGATTGTCTTAAAAGCCTTGGGATCGAATGATTTTAACTTTTGAAAGCTAAAACCCCTTCTTCTGCCCGGTGCCCCGCCAATTGCAATCTCTGCAGCTTCAATCACAAACGTACCAGAGCCACACATTGGATCAATTAAAGGCTGTGATGGGTCAAAGTCGCACATTTTTAAAAATGCAGATGCCAATGTTTCGCGCATTGGTGCTTTGCCAGTGAACGACTTATAGCCTCTTTTATGTAAGCCCTCACCGGTACTATCAATACTTATTTTCACCAAATTTTTTTCTATTCGCACCTTTATGCAAATATCAGCATCCTTGGAAATTCTGTTACCTACTGAATGTACTATCGCATTTTCTATTCTTTCAGCAGCAGCACGTGCATGATATATTTTTGATTTTCGGGATACTACTTCCACTCTCACTGGATGCTGTGCTTTAAGGTATTTTGGCCAAGGGAATTTACAGGCCCTCTTATCTAATTGCGCAAGATGTACAGCATAAAATTCGCCCAATCTAACTAAAATACGAGTGGCGGTTCTTAAGAGAACATTCGCACGCCAAACTTGAAACCAATCACCACTAAATTCAACACCGCCTGTGATAGGCATGAGGTGTTGAAATTCCAGTTCTTGTAATTCTTTAGTGAGAACTTTCTCCAAACCGGGGCTACAAACGGCTAGCAGTTGAAAATTACTTATCTCAGCTATAAAAATACTCCGAATATTAAAAGAAACTTCTTTGAAAAGTATTATTTTATAAGATCACTTGATCATACTTTGAAATATTGTGCATAAATAAGTTATGATCAAGTTAATAAAAGTATTATTATTTTCAACTTTAATAATTCCAAATTTGGCCATATGCGAAAAAGCGCAAGTACTTGTATTTGCCGCTGCCAGTACAAAAAATGCACTGGACGCCGTAATAAAAGACTACAATGCTCGCACAAAATCAGAAATTTTACCTGTATATGGAAGTTCCGCTACCCTGGCAAAACAAATAGAGTTCGGTGCGCCAGCTGATATTTTTCTAAGTGCTAACGTCCCTTGGGTCGACCATCTCGTAAAAAGGGATATAATTCAGCCTAGAAACACAAAAAAAATATTAAAAAATAAATTAGTTTTGATAACAACTGACCGAACAATTCAAGAAATTGAAGACATGGCCTCTACTGATTTTTCTAAATTGCTTGGAAATGAAAAAATAGCAATGGGCATGGTGTCTTCTGTCCCTGCCGGCATTTATAGTAAGCAAGCCCTAAAATACTTAAACCAATGGAATGCTATCTCATCACAGGTAATTCAGGCGGATAACGTACGGACCGCACTTCAATACCTTCTCTCAAGAAATGTAGTGTTTGCAATAGTATACGCGAGTGATGCAAAACTATTTCCCGAGTTAAAAGTTATTGGCATTTTTGACGATTTCACTCATGATCCAATAATATATCCTGCCTCACTTATAAATCTTGGATCAGAAGAAGCAGATCTATTCTTTAAATATCTTGTAGAGGCCAAAACACTTAAAGTGTTTGAAGAATATGGTTTTCTAATATCAGCACGCGACTAGAGAACTCCTTTATTTTCCAGCATTGCTAACGCTCTGATGCTAGCCCCTGCATAAACCTGAAGAAACTTCTCAGATTTATTCCTAGAAATCCTAACCCATAGATGATTACTCTAATGGGTTAGGATTTTTTTAATTACTTAGAACTTTAGTCAAACCGATCTGCATTCATTACTTTTACCCAAGATGATATAAAATCTGAAATGAATTTATCTGAGTTATCGTTTTGAGCATAAACTTCTACTATTGCTCGTAACTGAGAGTTAGAAGCAAATACTAGATCACACCTTGATGCCGTGCGAGTTACTTTACCGCTAACCCGATCAGTTGCTTCATAACTATTTATTCCAGTTTCAGACCATTTTACACTCATATCAAGCAAGGTATGAAACCAAGAATTACTTAACTCAACTTTCTGGTTCCAGAGACCATGGTCACTAGCACTGACGCCAAGAGACCTTAAACCACCTAAAAGTACAGTCATTTCGGCGGCAGTAAGATTTAAAAGTTGAGCTTTATCCAACATCATTTCTTCTGGCGATACTGTAAAGTCAGCTTTTTGATAATTTCTAAATCCATCAGCTAAAGGTTCAAGAACAGCAAAACTTTCGACATCAGTTTGTTCTTGAGTGGCATCGCCTCGACCTGGGTTGAAGGGAACTTCTCTGCCACTTACTTTTTCAATAGCAACGCATCCTGCTAAAACAATTGTATCAGCTAGAGAAGCTTCATGCTTGGCTGCGAGAGTTTCTAAAACATCTAGCACTGCTTTCAGTTGCTTCGGTTTATTGGCTTCCCAATCCTTCTGAGGCGCAAGGCGAATTCGGGCGCCATTGGCACCCCCACGGAGGTCTGAGCCTCGAAATGTTGACGCAGATGCCCATGCAGTTTCAATCATTTCTGTTACTGAAAGACTACTTTTCGCAATATCTGATTTAAGCGCTTTTATATCAAAGTTTGCATTGCCTTCTGGAATAGGATCCTGCCAAATAAGTTCTTCGTCAGGAATTTCTGGACCTAAATATCGTGATTTTGGACCCATATCACGATGTAAAAGCTTAAACCAAGCTCGCGCGAAAGCATCGGAGAATTCACTTGGGTTTTCATGAAATCTTTTTGAAATTTTACGATAATCGGGATCAGTAATCATCGCCATATCTGCAGTTGTCATCATAGGTGAAACTTTCTTACCTGACCCATCGACTTCAGGAGCCATATCAGCCTCATCTAGATCAACGGGATGCCAAATATTTGCACCTGCAGGACTTTTTGTTAATTGCCACTCATATTTGAAAAGTAGATCGAAATAACCGTTATCCCAAACTGTAGGATTTGCTGTCCACGGCCCCTCTATACCGCTTGTGGTTGCATCAACCCCATGTCCTGACCCATGAGCATTACTCCATCCAAAACCCATTTCTTCAATCGGGGCACCCTCAGGTTCAACTCCAACTAGATCGGGATCACCTGCGCCATGCGCCTTACCGAAAGTGTGCCCACCCGCAACAAGTGCAACTGTTTCCTCATCATTCATAGCCATTCTACCAAAGGTTTCCCGAACATCTTGCGCAGAAAGTAAGGGGTCAGGATTTCCGTTTGGGCCTTCTGGATTTACATATATAAGTCCCATTTGAACAGCAGCTAGTGGATTTTCGAGAGATTGCCTTGTGCTTTCATAGCGCTTATCGCCTAACCACTCATTTTCCGCACCCCAATAAATATCTTCTTCAGGATGCCATATATCTGGTCGACCACCTGCAAAACCAAAAGTTTTTCCACCCATAGACTCAATTGCGACATTACCCGCCAAAATTAGCAAATCAGCCCAAGAAATTTGATTGCCATATTTTTGTTTAATTGGCCACAACAAGCGTCTTGCTTTATCCAAGTTACCATTATCTGGCCACGAATTTAGAGGAGCAAAACGCTGAGCACCTGTTCCACCGCCTCCGCGCCCATCACCCGTTCTGTAAGTACCAGCTGCATGCCATGTCATACGGATGAAAAATGGGCCATAATGACCATAATCGGCAGGCCACCAACTTTGACTATCCGTCATCAAAGCGTTCAAATCATCTTTTAGAGACTTATAATCTAGTTTTAAAAATTCATCACGATAATCAAAATCATCACCGAGTGGATTTGATTTTCGATCATGCTGACGCAAAATATTTAAATTTAATTGATTTGGCCACCAATCGCTATTAGTAGTCCCCATAATTCCAGTAGTTGCCGCGCCGTGCATTACGGGACATTTACCTGTCAAGTCTTTCATAATTTTTCCCTTTACCTTAGTTCTATTGGTACAAAATAAAGAACACGATTTAAATTTTACAGAATCAGGCGTGCTATCAGTTAGATATTAGAATAATTCTAACATTTCTTTATAATAAGGTTAACTTGATTTTTCTGATATTTTCCATAAGATTTTCTTATGACAAAAATCACTCTTAGGCAACTTAGATACTTTGAAGCTTTAGCCCAACATCGTCACTTTGGTATGGCCTCAAACGTCTGTGCAGTTACTCAGCCAGCTCTTTCAATGCAAATAAAAGAGTTCGAAGGAGCACTGGGCGTGAGCCTTTTTGAAAAAGGAACTCACCCAATTCAATTAACTCCTTTGGGTCGTATAATAGCAGCAAAAAGCAAAGCAATTATGCGAGATGTTGCTGAGTTAGAAGAGCTCGCCCGCGCTTCTGATAATCAACCCCTTGTTAACTTGAGGCTAGGTGTCATTCCTACTGTGGCACCTTATATATTCTCTAAGATAGCCAAAGATTTAACTATGCATTTTTCTGGCCTTAATCTTAAAATGCGCGAAGCTATCACGTCCAAATTAATTGCAGCCGTTATAGACGGCGAATTAGATGCAGCAATACTCGCCCTCCCAACATCTGAACCTAGACTTAGAGAGGTTGAACTATTTCGTGAAAACTTCCTATTGGTGAGACCTAAAACTGATGCTAACAAACCTGTTCCAAAACCAGAGATGTTAAAAGAAATGCGCCTTCTATTATTGGAAGAAGGTCATTGCTTTCGTGATCAAGCTATGAACTTTTGCAAAATGGGATCGCCAAATACTCAGGACATAATGGATGGCAATTCGTTAACAACACTTGTCCAAATGGTTGCCGCTGGTTTTGGTGTGACCCTGATCCCAGAAATGGCAGTTGAATTCGAAGGACGCTTTCCAAACATTAGCATCGCAAAATTTGACAAAATACCACCCCAACGAAAAATTGGTATGGTTTGGCGTCGAAATTCTCCATTAAAAGATAAATATTATGAAATCGCACAAATTGTTAAATCTACGAAGTCTTAGAGTTTCTTTTATTTATTAAGTAAAGCCCTATTGAAACAAGAATTAGTGCAAGAAAAATTGAAGATTCTATCGCTTCATTAAGGGTAATGTTAGCTAGTAAAACACTAAAAACTGGTGTTAAAAAAGCAAACGAAGCAACACCAGATGCAGAGTATTTTTTTACTAACCAGAACCACAATAAAAATCCAAATGCCGCAACACAAATTCCTTGATATGACAAACTTATGAAATGGCTTAAATTTGGCTCTCTCAAGAAAGTTGGACTAAGGTTTGATAGAACTAATAAAATTGGTAACGAGATCGCAAGCTGAAAGAACAATTGCGTTTCGGCTCTTTCATTTGCCAACGTTGATATGCGAACTGTTAAAGCGATCAAAGCCCACAAGAATGCGGCTAGCAAAGCAAGAATATCTCCCAAAAAATATTTTTCGGAAAGACCGGTATTTGGGCTTGATACAGTGATAAAAACTCCAGCAATTGCAAGTGCCAATCCTAAGATACGGTTTAAATTAAGTCGCTCATTTGGAAGAACAAAATGCGCAATTAAGGCTAACCAAACTGGCATTGAATAAAAAATAATACTAGCCCTTGCGACGCTAGTGTAGTCAAGCGATCTAAATAAACACCAAAACTCCATTGCAAAGAAAAATCCAAGAAAAAACCCTGGTATAAAATTAGTCTTCAATGGAAATACAAGCAGATTACGAAAATACATCCACACTAAAAGGGCCAATAAACCGATTAGTGATCTACCGGCCGCCATAAAAACTGGATCAAATCCTTGATTGCCGACCTTTATTGCAATTTGATTACTTGCCAATAACATCGACAAAAAAATCAAATAGCCTGAGCCTTTGAGATCAACTGGCAATTTTTGCATTCAATTATACCTTTGAATTTAAGCTTTGAGGATTATCCATGTAAATTTTTGTTCTGAGTTGGTGGGCCCAACAGAAACAAACCTGACCCGATAATAATTAACGAGCCAATAATTAACCAGATAGTTACAGCTTCACCGAATAATAATACTCCAGCGCCCACACCAAATAATATGCGAGTATACCTAAAAGGTGTAACAAATGACACATCACCAATTCGCATTGCTTTCATTAACGCGAAATAAGAAAAGCAACCGACAAAAATCAATGACAGAATATATACGAGCGTTCCAATACTTAAAGGCACATAGGCAGCGCCCGCCCATCCCGAATATATCAATCCCGCTACGGTTACTGCAACGAAACCATAAAACCCTAGGTGGTTATCTGATATTATTGGAGAAGCAGCCCGACTTCCTAAATCTCTTCCGGCAAATCCAAGCATTCCCAATATGGCAAAGATGACATAGGGCGAGAAACTCTCACTCGTGGGCTGAATAATAAAAACCACACCCAATAATCCGGATAAAA
The DNA here is from genome assembly GCA_001627925.1 of Rhodobacteraceae bacterium REDSEA-S34_B6. Taxonomy (GTDB): domain Bacteria; phylum Pseudomonadota; class Alphaproteobacteria; order Rhodobacterales; family Rhodobacteraceae; genus Salinivivens. The sequence continues at coordinate 17,794 of LUQC01000110.1, forward strand.
TTGCAATCCACCTTAAGACCCCAACAGCTTCTTTAAAAAGAAATGCTGCACCAGTAACCACAAAAATTGGAGTTGCCTGCAGTACTAACGTGACCAAAGATATAGGCATTAGTATTAAAGAAACTGAATAAAATAACCGACCAATAAGTTCGAAAAACATTCTTAAAACCATAGGCCTCGATATTACCTCTGCTAAAAACAGTTGTTGTTTTTTTAATTTACAAAGAAGGGCAAAAATTAAAGCTCCACCTAAGCCAAATAAAGACAAAACCTGACCAAAAGGTATAACCGATGAAATAATTCTGATTAAACTATCCTCTATGGCAAATCCAAGCATTGCCAAAACCATCCATAAGCTTCCAGCTAAATTTTCACTGATTTTGGCTAGGCTCTTAAAAAACAATTAGTAAACCCAATCTTAATAAACCTAACCAATCAGTTAGTATAAGGAACAGAAATTTAAATCTAACTGAGATTTAAGTAACTAAAACTTTCGTAGTTTTTATCACGCCGTTTCTTCAACAACAACTTCTGAAAAAGATTTGAAAAATTTTGTAGCCAACTTCTTTGCAGTGCCTTGAATTAGACGACTGCCTAATTGAGCCAATTTACCACCAATTTCTGCTTTAGCTTTATACGACAATACAGTGACGTTACCTTTTTTTGATAATGTAACATCTGCTCCACCTTTGGCAAAACCAGCGGCACCACCGTTACCTTGTCCCGAGAGCGAAAATTTTTCTGGACCCCGTGAAGCATCAAGTGTGACCTGGCCGCTAAAGCGAGCTTTCACTGGCCCCACTTTCAAAACAACCTTCGCCTCAAGTTGATTATCAGATTTTCTAACTAGCTCCTCACAACCGGGAATGCATTTTTTTAAAATATCCACATTATTCAGTGCGTCATATACAGTTTGCACCGGGACGCTGATTTCAATCTCATCTGACAATTCCATTGCTTATCCTTCCTCAACAACATGGAAATTTTATTTTTGCAATTAGTTCTGAGCCTTCGCTAGATAATTTCAAATCATCAAAATAATTTCGGCTCTTGATACAAAAAGCAAAAAAATATCTCCTAATTATTTTTATCATGGATGCCGTTCCTAAAATTTTTACGCACTTGTAAGAGCTCTGCCAGTATTGAAAGCGAAATTTCTTCCGGCGTAACTGCACCAATATCTAAACCTGCAGGTGCTTTTATTTTTCTAATATGTGAATCAGCCAAACCACTTTCAGCAAGCTTAGTTTTCAGAGAAGAAAATTTTCTTTTGCTACCAACAAATGAAACAAATGTAGGGTTTGAATTTATTGCATCAGATAGTGCCTTTAGATCATTATTACCCTGGGTCGCGACCACAACGACAACTAATTTGTTCGATGTATTCGTCTCTTCTGGATCATCTTTGGCGATTCTAACCGACCAGCCGAATTGAGGTGCAAGTTTTTTGATAGCCTGTGCTACAGGTGCCTTACCATATATTACTAGTTGAGGCGCTGGAGTATGAGGTTCGATGAAAATATCTACCGTTCCTTCCGATGGGCACCCATTTTTTGAAATCTTTTTACCCTCATACTCCTCGCCAACGCTGGCTCCAAGTTCTTCGATCGCATCTTGAGGCATCACTGAAATTAGTTGAGGGGATCCCATTTCTATCGCAGTGATGGTTGCCTTCGCCACAGATGAACGGATGCAGCCCCCGCCTATCCATCCTTTTATAATTTGCCCATCCGAGGATATTATTGCCTTTGCGCCAGGTTTAGCAGAGGTAGCACCCGCTGTTCTTATTACAGTTGCGTAGGCAAATGCCTGTCCAGAAGATGCCAATCCCTGAGCTAAATCCAAAATACTTTTATCTTCATTTTCAACTTTATTCATAGCTTCGCCAACTCCTCGTCTAGAGCAGCCAAATCATTCAAAGTATTGGCCGCAGAGAATAAATCAAGGTAAGGAAGGGACGCCGCCATCGAAGCAGTAACAGGTGCATAATCTTTCCAGCCTTTTAGAGGATTTAGCCAGATTATTTTACAGCCCCGCTTTTTTAAATTTACTAGCGCTTCTACCAAATCATTAACGTTATTTGAGTCGTAACCATCTGACAAAATGATGACTACACTTCTGCTGTTTACAAACCGACGCGCATAGGTTCTTGAAAATTTTTTTATACTATAACCTATCCTTGAGCCACCACCAAAACCGTTCGCAAGAAGAGATAGTTTTTCCATTGACCGGCCGGTATTTTCGTCTTTTAGTGCATCGGTAACCCGTACAAGCTCCGTATGGAATAGATAAGCGTCTGTATTTTGATCATTTCGCATCAATGCCGAAAGAAAAGCTAAAAATATTTTTGAATAAACATTCATAGACCCAGAAACATCACATAATGCCACTATTCTTTTAGGCCGATCTGGCTTGGATTTATTAATCAACTTAAAAGGATCTCCCCCTGTCGAGAGGCTCCGACGAATAGTTTTACGAAAGTCCAACACCTGACCTTTCCTTGAGCTAATTAGCCTTCTTGACCGCTTGTCACACAGAGCTTTACCAATCCTTATTGCAACTTCCATTGCATCATCAATTTCTTGATTAGTAACAAATTCACGTAAATCTTTTTGCATCTTTGAAGCTTTTTCTACCGCAACAAGCTCACCTTCTCTTTGATCGTTCAAAATAGCTGTGTCTTCATCAGGCTCACTTGGTGCACCCGAAGAGCTATCCGACTTGTCTATAGCTTTATCATCAGCCTCTGAATCACCAGCCTCTGAAACCATTTCTTTTTCATTGGGAACGTTACCGTTTGGAATTACTTTTTGCTTTACACGTCCAGAATCCATCCAATAACTATCGAACAAATCTTCAAAGCGGCGAGATTCATCAAGATTTCCAACGCATAGTGGTTTTAATGAGCGTCTCACTTCAAATGGATCACTCATATTTATTCGGTCTAGGATGGTAAGTGCAGTTTCAACTTCTGAAACACCTAATTTTAGATTATTAAATCTTAAATGAGAAAAGAAACCAACTATCCGAGCAGATGGCCCAGTATCTCGAGCAGCAAATTTACTAATACGACTCATGCAGCTTGTCCTGCTATGCGCTGTGCAACCTCTGTCGTGATATTCCACTGGTCCGTCTTTGTTTTAAGCAATGTGGTCATGGCTGACTGAAGTATTTCAGGATCATGAGATAAATCGTTAACACCTAGGCCTATTAAAGCGGCAGAAAAATCTAACATTTCAGCGATACCGGGCGTTTTTTCCAAATCCTCCTTACGTAATTTCTGCACAAAATCTATAATCTGGCTTGCAAGTAAGAAGTCAATATTAGGCTGTCTAGCTTTTAAAATTTCTATCTCAGTAGTACGATCAGGATATTCCACATAACTATATAGACACCTCCGTCTTAAAGCATCAGACAGGTCCCTAGTACCGTTTGAGGTAAGGATGACAATTGGCTTGGTCACGGAGTTTATCGTGCCTAACTCAGGAATTGAGACCTGATAATCAGATAAAATTTCTAGTAAAAATGCTTCAAATTCTTCATCTGCCCTATCGATTTCGTCAATTAAAAGAATCGGGGACTTATCTTGCGTTATTGACATTAGAAGTGGACGGGCTGAGTCTAGACCTTCATAACATTGCAATCTGATTAGTTTGGTTGATCGGGCTTGAGAAAGTGCTCTTGCAAGCTCTGTCTTTCCAACTCCCGCAGAACCTTCTAACAACAGTGGGCGTTCCAATGATAAGGCAAGCTGAATTGCAACTACTAATTCGTCCGACGCAATATAACTTTGCTCAGCCAGTGCTGCTTGAAGTTTTTTCCATTCCATTACGCAGTCCAATCTAGTGAGGGCTCTTCTGAGCCCTCACTATATCTTATTAGCCATGCAATCCAAGATCATTAGCTGTTTTCCAGATACGCCAATGATCGTGCGGCATATGCACTTGACGAAGGCCAAATGCTCTAAAAGCATCATGCACCGCATTTGAAAATGCTGGAACACCACCAACATTTGGACTTTCGCCAACACCCTTCGCACCGATTGGATGGTGAGGACTTGGAGTTGTTGTATGGTCAGTTGTGTAATTCGGCGTTTCCCATGCTGTGGGTAAAAAGAAATCCATAAGGGTCCCGGTCTTAACATTACCCATATTATCATATGCTATTTCTTGTCCCATGGCTATTGCCAGGGCTTCTGTAAGACCACCATGAACCTGACCTTCAATGATCATTGGATTAATACGGGTACCGCAGTCATCTAAAGCATAAAACTGACGAATTTCGTGTTCACCTGTGTCAACATCAATTTCCATTACACAGATATACGCTCCAAAAGGATAGGTCATATTCGGCGGATCATAATAGCTCACTGCTTCAAGACCCGGTTCAATGCCTGGAATTGCCTGATTATAAGCAGCAAAAGCTATCTCCTTCATAGTTTTGAAACGCTCGGGCGCCCCTTTAACAACAAAGCGATCTACATCGAACTCAACGTCATCATCATGTACCTCAAGCATATACGCTGCAATCATCTGTGCCTTAGCACGAATTTTCCTGCCCGCCATAGCTGTTGCCGCACCCGCTACTGGTGTTGAACGAGATCCATACGTGCCTAAACCATAAGGCGCCGTATCGGTATCTCCTTCTTCGATAGTAATGGAGTCAGCGGGCAATCCAATTTCTGAAGCCAAAATCTGCGCAAATGTAGTCGCATGGCCCTGACCTTGGCTAATTGTGCCGAGGCGCGCAATCGCTGAGCCAGTTGGGTGAATACGAATTTCACAACTGTCAAACATTCCTAAACCCAGAATATCACAATTCTTTACTGGCCCCGCACCAACGATTTCAGTAAAATGTGTCAAGCCAATACCTAAAAGTTTTCGGGTCTTGCCTGCTTTGAAATCTTCAACACGCTGTGCTTGTTCTTTTCTAAGATCATCATATCCAACAGCCACCAACGCCTTGTCCCATGCTGTATGATAATCACCACTATCGTATTCCCAGCCTAGAGCTGAGGTGTATGGGAATTGATCCTGCTTTATGAAATTAATGCGTCTCAATTCGGCAGCATCCATATTAAGCTCTATGGCTAAGACTTCGATCATCCTTTCGATAAAATAAGCAGCCTCTGTAACTCTAAATGAGCATCGATACGCAACGCCACCTGGTGCCTTGTTGGTGTAGACACCATCAACAGCCAAATATGCTGTAGGAATATCGTAGGAACCAGTACAGATGTTCATGAAACCAGCAGGAAACTTAGTTGGATCAGCACAAGCATCGAACCCACCGTGGTCCGCTGTTGTGTGGCACCAGAGACCAGTGATTTTGCCTTCTTTCGTTGCACTTATCTTACCCTTCATCCAGTAGTCTCTGGCGAAAGCCGTAGTCATCAAGTTCTCCATACGGTCTTCCACCCATTTGACTGGTAATCCAGTAACTATGGATGCAACTACCGAACATACGTAACCTGGATAAGCTCCAACCTTGTTACCAAAACCACCGCCAATATCAGGAGAAATTACTCTGATATTATGCTCTTCAAGACCTGAAATCAAACTGACAACCGTCCTTATAGCGTGAGGTGCTTGAAAAGTCCCGTACAGCGTTAACTTTCCGTTAACTTTATCCATAGACGCTACGCACCCGCATGTTTCAAGGGGACAAGGGTGAGTTCGATGATAATAAACCATCTCTTCAGCAACTACATCTGATGAATCAAGAACTTGCTCAGTTGCTTCCTTTTCACCTACTTCCCAGGTAAAAATATGATTATGGTGCTTTCTAGGCCCATGAGCCCCATCGGCTTTTGGATCCAAATCTTCACGCAAAACTACGTCAGATTTAAGTGCTTCAAACGGATCAACCAGAACAGGAAGCTCTTCATATTCAACCTCCACTAACTCTGCCCCATCGGCTGCGATATAGCGATCCTTTGCAACTACATAAGCAACTTCTTGGCCCTGAAACAGTACTTTTCCATCAGCAAGAACCATTTGCTTGTCACCAGCCAAAGTTGGCATCCAATGTAGACCAAGAGGCTCTAAATCTTTTGCGGTCAATACCGCAAGAACGCCATCAAGAGCCATTGCCGCATCTGTATTAATCGACTTGATACGAGCATGCGCATACGGCGATCGTACGAAATCCCCATGCAGCATTCCTTCCAATTTTATATCGTCTACATAGTTGCCTTTACCTTGTGTAAAACGCAAATCCTCAACACGTTTTCTTGAGGATCCCAACCCTTTGAGATTAGCCTGCCGTTCATTTCTATCGGGCGTCATATCATTCATTGCGCTGCCTCCTTAGCACTATTCATTTCACTGGCTGCCGCCATTATTGATTTAACGATATTCTGATAACCTGTGCAGCGACAGAGATTTCCTGCCATACCAAACCGCACCTGTTCTTCAGTTGGATTTGGAATTTCTTCAAGTAACTTCGCAGCTCTCATGATCATCCCTGGTGTACAATAACCGCATTGTAAACCGTGATGTTCGCGAAAAGCTTCCTGCAAGACGTGCAGGTTATCGGGGCTTCCCATGCCTTCGACAGTGGTCAGCTCAGCGCCATCTGCTTGTGCAACAAACATCGTACAAGACTTAACCGATTTCCCATTCAAGGTAACTGTGCAAACGCCACAATGCCCAGTCTCACAACCTACATGAGAGCCCGTCAAATTTAGCCGTTCTCGTAATGCGTGAACCAATAATTCTCTAGGCTCAGCCAAGAACTCATGATCTTCACCATTTACTTTCAATTTTATTTGCATTTTTCCTGACATCAAATTTCTCCCTAAGCTCGTTGCCACGCACGCTCAATAGCACGTGAGAGCACTACAGCTGCGGCATGTTTTTTGAATTCGACTGGACCCCTGTTATCCTCAGCAGGATCTATCGCATCAATCATAGAATTAACTGCGTTTTTAATATCCTCCGCTGACACTGAAGTTCCGATGAGGCTGTCAGACGCAGCGGCACAAAAAACTGGTGTATCGCTTAAATTAGTCATTGCGATCGAAGCTTCTTTACACGTCGAACCGTCCTTGGAAATTATGACTGCGGCGGCTGCAGTGGCATAGTCACCAATTTTTCTCTTCTGTTTTTCGTAAGCATAACCACCTTTCGGAGCGTCAAATGTGACTGCAACCATTACTTCATCATCTTCTCTCTCAGTCATGTAAGCCGCGTGATAGAAATCTCGCGCTTTCACTTCTCGCTCCCCATTTGGACCACGTAGAATAAACGTAGCATCTAGGCACTGCATCAATCCGGGCATATCATTTCCCGGGTCACCGTTTGCCACATTCCCACCAACAGTACCCATGTAACGTACCTGCGGGTCAGCAATTTGCAGCGAGGCTTCCTTCAGTATAGGCGCAGAAGAAGCCAGGGACGCGTTGTCTATGATGTCTGCCTGGGTAGTCATTGCTCCAATACGAATAGTTGAGCCACTATCAATACCCGTAAGTTCACTAATACTTTGAAGATCAATTAAATGTGGAACCTCTGCCATTCTCAACTTCATGAGTGGTATTAAACTGTGGCCACCTGCTATTACCCGGGCGTCGTCTCCGTGCTCCTGCAATAACGATATAACGCCGTTCAAATCATTTGGTCTGTGGTAGTCAAAAGCTGCTGGAATCATTTTTTTTATTCTCCCCTGAACCCAATTGGGGGACCGTCTCAAAACTTCAGATAGATTTCTTCAAATAATGAATAGTTACCGAATTTTTTGCACGAAATGCGCCTTATTTCGCGCCAATGGTACCTGGAGTGGTAATTATTGCTTCTTGAGCAGCTTTAAGCTTTGATCTGCTTACAGGTATTCTGGGTGCCATTGGAGTCCCGAATACACAGTACCCTTTGTCCTTTAACCGCTCAAAGCGATCCACGCGTGCTGAATTTACAATATAGCTCCGATGAACCTTGATGAACCCAAAGCTCTCTAGCCTGCGGTCTACTTCTGTAATTGGCCATACGCAGAAATATTTTTCTTTTTCAGTATAGACTTGGGAGTAATGTCCATCCGCTCTAATTGCCAATACATCTCTTAAAGGGATAAAAACCTTCGCACCATCACGTTCACAAGGAATATGTTGAGGGCCTGAGTTAATTCCTGCATCTGGCCGTTTGTTATCTCCAACACTTTTAACATTTGTGACATTTGGGGACAAAAAGGTTGAACTGACCCATAAAAATAAACATAAAATAATAAAGCTCGATATCACTACAATAACTGCCAAAGCTTCATTGCTTATTAAGGGGCCAAATTCTGTCATTGCTGAAACCTCTACGAACTTTGTATTTAAAATTGCGAGAAAATGAACAGATACCACCGCAATGCCAAAGCAAATCGTAGCTAAAAATATATTACGATTATTGCGCTCTTTGTAGGCTACCCAAAAGGCGAGTCCACAAGAAAAAAATGCTACAGAAGAGGAGAGTGCTAATCCCTGCACCGAGTAAACTGGTTTACACAACTGCAAACCAGCCATTCCAATATAATGCATAAGAAGTATTCCAGCGCCTACAATACATCCGGCCAGAATTATAGTGAAAGAAGTTCTTACAAAGAAATGTAAGATCATAAGCGCCACTGCTACAACCAATATTGCTATTAATGCAGATGCCAGGGTTATTGCAGCGTCATAAAACACCGACACTGGAAGGCTTAGACCCAACATAGCTACAAAATGCATAGACCAGATGCCACCGCCAAGTGCTACGGCAGCCATGGAAACAGAAATTTTTCGTTGCACTATGGTTTTTGCTGATAGATTTTGTGTTAGAGTGAATCCGGTAAATCCCGATACAACGGCTAAAACGAGAGATAGTGCAACCAGCGTGTGGTCATGTGAATAAGACAAATAATCCATGCGTCATTCTTTAAGCTAGCAAAATCAGCTGGCACTACAGTATTCCCACGAAAGGGAAACATGCCTTAGTCCCATAAAATAAGGCAACCTGCCTGAAGAGCAACTTATTTTAAAAATTATTGGTAAGGGATATTTAAATTTTTATATTAAAATCTAGTTCCCTGAGATGGAGAAAAGTAGAACAAAAAAAATTCGATCTTTCATTGAATTGATCCTCAGCGCGCTTTCGCCTAAGGCGAGAGGGATAAATCTAGCCTATGCATATCTTTATGGGATAACTTGCCACTTCATGTTTACCATTGCAGTGATCGCGATGATTTATCATATGTTCTACGGCATGCAAGAAAGCTATGGAAATCTTGAGGGCGCGTTAGCAATAATGGCTAATGGAGCACTAATTTTGCAGTTCCCACTAGCACATTCTTTTTTATTATCCCAGCGCGGTCAAAAGATACTGAGCTTACTTGGCCCTAAGGACTTAGCCATAAGCTTGTCTACAACAAGCTTTACTATTGTAGCCTCGATACAGTTGTTCGCATTATTTATGTTGTGGTCACCGAGCAAAATTGTCTTCGAACTACCCTTCGAGTTTTTAATATACATCTTACCTATTCTTTATTGTCTGTCTTGGTTTTTATTAATTGTTGCAACCATAGATGCTGGTTTGGAAGTTCAATCTGGGGCACTCGGATGGATCTCGGTTTTGGCTAGAAAGAAGCCCAAATTTCCCGAACTCCCCACAACTGGCCTATATAGAGTAATCAGGCATCCAATTTATGCGTCTTTTTTTCTTGCTGTACTAACTGTCCCAACTTGGTCTGCAGACCAATTCGTCGTTTCACTGATATTAGGTGCATACTGTATTTTTGCCCCAATCTTAAAAGACCGTAGGTTGATTGATCGCCACGGTGAAAAATATTTGAGATACAAAAATACCACTCCATATATGCTTCCTAGCAAAAGAATTAAGTAGAGTTAAAGATCCAATAATTTGGAGTATTTAATTAAAATTTTAAGCAGAGGAACTCTTGCACCAATGACGCGAAAAAATAAAATCAAACCGAGTATTTTTCTTTGAATAAAGATAAAGTCTGAACCAAGGACGGAACTTGGTATAAGTTCAAAATACAAATTAAGATTTTCTTCTGTTATTAACTCAAAAATTTTCGATTTTTGAAAATCAAATACTTCATGCCGAGTTATTTCTTCAGTAGCTGTAGCAACTATCTTATCAATAAATTTAGTTCCTTCGGCAGATGCATCTCTGGGTACAAAATTATTTTCCTGTAAGAAAAGCTTTACCTTTTCTACATCTAAGGTCAAAGAAACCTTTAATAAACCTTTATACAACTTATATGTTTCGTCAGAAACCCGACAGCATGCTCCAAAATCTAAAACTGAAATTGAATTGTCATCCTTACTAACTAAAAAGTTAGCTAGGTTTGGATCAGTTTGTACGAATTTAAAATTAAAAATTTCATTAAATAGAAGCTCAATCAAACTTAACGAAATTTTATCTTTTTTCGACTGATTGAAGTTTACAACAGAGGATAACTCTTGGCCCTCCAAGAACGACATCGTGATAGTTTGATCGGTTGTTAATTCACCGTACACTTTTGGTACTTTAAGAGAAGAAAAATTTTCTAGGAACTTTGAAAAATTATTTATATTTGCAGCCTCTAACTCATAGTCAGTTTCTTGCCTTAATAGTTCTCCGCATTGCGAAATATAATACTCAAGCGGAAAGTTAGCCGGTAACATTCCTGAATTTTTCATTATAAATTTAAGAGTATTCAAATCATTATCGATTGACTTTTTCACCCCAGGGAATTGTACCTTAATCGCAACGGTCTCGCCAGACGCTAATATAGCTTTGTGTACTTGACCAATCGAGGCTGCTGCAAATGGCCTGACCTCGAAATTTTTGAATTTTTTTAACCAGCCTTCTCCCCAATTCTCATTAAGCACTTTTTTCAACTGACTCGGTGTCATGGAATATCCAGACGACCTCAGTTGAGCAAATATGGACGATAACTCTGGCGTAAAAATTATTGAGTCGTCTAATGATACCAACTGGCCAAACTTCATTGCTGCACCGCGCAAGTTTTTTAACGTGTTAACAGTGGCAGCCACATTTTTTTTTGATACCAACGCTGATCTCAGATCTGGTTTTTTTACCGACATAATATCCGATAAAAGACTTTGGGATGTATTGAGACCAAGGCGAAATAGTAACCCAGTAGAGAGAGTGGTTCGCGCTAAAGAGCTTACTGGCAAACGCTTTGCATTATTTTGTTCGATAATGTTCTTCATTTCTTAGATCTACGGCGGAACGCTCCCCTGTCGATTACTATTTAGCTGCAAAAGCTGAAAGTCGAGCGCTGTTCGGGCAATTACGAAAAAACTAATGATAAAACTGTTAAGTCAGATGACTCTTGGCTCTTGAAAATAACAAAAGAATGCATAGCTCAAGCAAATGATCAGGAGACTATAATGAATACTTACACGCAAACATTTGAGGCTGATACAGGCAAGATTTTGAATATTGTTATTAATTCGCTGTATTCAGATCGAGATATTTTTTTAAGAGAACTGTTATCAAATGCGTCAGATGCGATTCAAAAAAGAAAGTTTTTGGGTCAAACAAATCAATCTCTTCTGAATAACGACGCGGACAGTATTGAAATAATTATAAATACAAAAAAGAAAATAGTTGAAATTGTTGATACAGGTATTGGACTTACCGAAAACGAGCTCGCTGAAACATTAGGAACAATTGCGAAATCAGGAACTTCAGCCTTTTTACAAGAAATGGAAGGAGAGGAAAACTCAAAGGATGCCGCAAAGACCTTAATCGGTCAATTCGGTGTCGGCTTTTACTCCGCTTTCATGGTGGCAGATAAGGTAAAAGTTTTAAGTAGAAAAGCAGGAACCAAACAGGTTAACTCATGGGAAAGTGATGGGCAGAGTGGATTCTCAATCGGTAAATCTGACGAGAAACAAGCCGTCGGAACAAAAATAAAATTATTTCTAAAAAAAGACGCTAAGGAATTTGCTGCTCCTGATAAAATCAAAGCCTTGATAAAGAAATATTCTGATCACATTAGTTTTCCTATTAATATTAAAGAAGCAGATGGAGAAATTGAACAGGTAAACTCTGCGACAGCTATATGGACAAAGTCAGCCTCTCAGATTTCAAAAGAAGAATATAAGGATTTTTACAATTCAACCTTTGGGACTTTTGACGAACCGTTTGCAACATTGCACAATAAATCAGAGGGCACTTTAGAGTTTACAAATCTACTATATATTCCCAAAACAGCCCCGTTCGACCTTTTTGATCCAGAAAGGAAAACAAAGATCAACCTTTATATAAATAGGGTTTTCATCAGCAACGATTTAGACGGCGTTATCCCTACTTGGTTAAGGTTCATCAAGGGTATTCTCGATACCACAAGTTTAGATTTAAATGTCAGCCGAGAAATGGTCCAAAACAACCCCGTACTGAAGAAAATCTCAAAATCACTTACAAAACGCGTTCTTTCAGAATTAAAGAAAAGATTAAAGAAGGATGATGAAGCCTACGATGCCTTCTGGGGACAATTTGGTAAAGTCCTCAAGGAAGGCCTATACGAAGACATAGAAAACAAAGACAAAATAGCAGAAATTATAAAGGTACATTCGTTTAAAGAGGACAAATTAATAACACTTCAAAGCTACGTCGAGTCGATGGTGGATGGGCAGGATAAAATATTTATCCTAACTGCTGATACATTAGCACAAGCTAAATCCAGTCCACATCTTGAGGGCTTCAAAGCGAAGGGCATTGATGTTTTATTAATGACGGATCCAATCGATGCTTTCTGGACTTCTCAAATGAAGACTTTTCAAGAAAAAGACTTCGTCTCTATTTCCAGAGAAAAATATGACATTGCAAAACTAGGTGATGTTAAAGATGAAGACGTTGAGGCAGCCCAAAGTAACGATGAAACTTATACACCAATTATAAAAGAAAGCCTTGGTGATTTAGTCGAAGATGTAAAAACATCCAAGAACCTTGTAGACAGCCCTGTGCGCTTAGTAGCCGGTGAGGGTGGATTAGACTTTAATTTGGAAAGAATTCTCAAAGCTCAAAATCCTGATTTTGAGGGCAGTAAAAAAATATTAGAAATCAACAGCAACCATGAATTGATAAAAAAGCTGCCAGCGCTTACATCCGAACTCCAGAAGTCTCTATGTCGCGTATTATTTGAGCAAGCAAGAATTCTTGATGGTGAAATGCCATCTGATAGCCAGCAATTTTCCAAGGATTTGATAGCTATCGGTTTGAAACTTGGGTAACGATGCAGAAATTAAACAGTAACCAGCCGAGATAGTTTTTATTAAATTAAGAAGCAATTGCTAATTTTGGAATAGAGGCAAATTTACTACTTCCAAACCAGCTCTCAAAGGTCTCTATTAATTTTTGTGACCCCTCTAGTTGAAAAGAATTAGCCTCAGATTCACTTGTGTGAGAGCCTTCTCCCAGCCATACCTTTGTAAGGGATGAAAGATTTGTTTCTATATAAAGATCTACATCTAAACTAGGATCAAGATACCCAACATCTGGTCGCTCTTTACCGTTGAAAACAAACCACCAATTTGACGTTTTCTTAGGTGCATCTGTAATATAAATTTGCAAAACAGCCTCGTTCATTGGAAAGTTTTCTATCCTCAAGTTGCGCCGGATATCCCAAATCAGTAAGTTTTCTTCAGCTCTATCAAGATGGTGCCTCATATCTATCCATCTCTTACCCCAGCTGCCAATCGCATGGATGACTTCAAAAAGTTCATCCCCGGCCTCCGTAAGAACGTACTCAGTTTTCCGGGATCCTCTGGGACTCTCTACCCGGTTGAGAATACCATGCCACTCAAGCTCTTTTAACCTCTTTGAAAGAAGCGTCGGCGACATTTTAGGCACGCCTTTGCGAATATCGTTGAAATGCTTCGATCCTAAGCACAACTCTCGGACAATGAGTAAAGTCCATCGAGACTCTAAAACTTCTGCGGCCATCGCTACCGGACAAAACTGCCTGTAAGACGCACTCATTACCGATCTCCCTCAGGTTAAATTTCGATGATTAGTGGTTAATAGTAAAAGTTTAATGAATTGCTTCTCCGTACGAAGTAAAAAACTGGTCCAAGCTTCAATTACGTTGGGTTATTTAAATAGTGCCTAAATTTTAATCGGTAAGAATATAATTTTTGCGTGCACGACTAACTAACAATTGCCCATACCGAACACGGTACATTATCAAAAATGTTTTTTGGGGCAATTTTTATAAACAACGTCAATGATATGCTATACTACAAAAGTAGCTACAGCTTAAGGATATTTTTGATGTCAGGAAAAATTGAAATCCTAAACTTGATAGAAAACGAAAAGCAAGAAATCATATCATTCTTCCAAGAGTTTGTTCAAGCAGCGAGCCCTAACCCACCCGGAGACACAAGAATAGCAGCCAGTGTTATAAGCAAACTTCTAGAGAAGCACAAAATGCCATTTCGTTGGGTTGCACCGCAAAAGACAATGCCCAATATTGTTGGTTCAATTAAGGGAAGTAAACCAGGTCGTCATTTAGTACTAAACGGCCATATAGACGTATTTCCCGTCTCAGATAACTTCTTAGAGGAAGGGTGGATTACGCCGCCTTGGAGTGGTGAAATTATTGAAGATAAAATATACGGCCGCGGTTCGACGGATATGAAGTGTGGGACGAGTGCAAGCATTTGGACCTATATTATTTTGAACAAGTTCAGAACAAAATTTTCAGGAAAATTAACTTTGACCTGTGTATCTGATGAAGAAACTTTTGGACCGTGGGGAAGCCGGTGGCTTATTGAGAACGAACCTGAAGTACTTGGTGATTGTTGCCTGAACGGAGAACCCTCAAGTCCATATACGATTAGATATGGCGAAAAAGGACTATTATGGCTAACCTTTAAAGTCCAAACTAACGGTTCACATGGCGCTTATACCCATTTATCAAAATCTGCTACCTTAGTAGCCACTAATCTAATTCAGGAATTGAAATCTTTAGAGACTCTAGATGCGGAAATTCCATCCGAACTGCTTAAAGCACAGCACAATTCTGCAGCCGCTTTTGATCAAGGTATGGGAGCTGGTGCTGCCAGTATAGCACCAAAGGTGACCCTTAATATTGGTAAAATTTCTGGTGGCTTGAAGAATAATATGGTCCCGTCTGAGTGTTCCTTTGAGGCAGATATTAGACTTCCAGTGGGCTGCAATTTAGATAAAATTTTAAATTCTATCGACGAAATAAGTAAAAAATTTCCAGAAGCTTCAATGGAACAAAATATGCTTAACCCACCGTCGCATTGTAATCCAGATGGAGATATGATGCAGATTTTGAAAAGTAATGTACAAGATTTGAGAGGTTTTCAGCCAGAGCCAGTAGTCAGTCTCGGTGGTACCGATGCAAGACTTTGGCGATACAAAAATATTCCCGCATATGTATACGGCCCAACACCAACTGGTATGGGCTCTACTAATGAAAATGTCCCAATTGATGATTATCTACATCTAGTAAAAACACACGCATTATCAGCCTATGATTATTTAGCCAACTGATTCGAAATGACTCCGATTATTTCGGCAAAGCACCATGGCAATTTGAACTTGCAACTGGCAATAGAAAGAATAAATGTGTTTACAAAATATACACCAGCAGAATTCTGAAGGAACTCTTTATGGAAAAACTAGACTTCTACATTAATGGAGCTTGGGTAAAACCATCCAGAAGTAAAACCCTTGACGTGATTAACCCAGCGACTGAAGAAGCTGTTGCGAAAATTTCATTAGGCTCTGAAGTCGATGTTAATTTGGCAGTGAATGCTGCCAAATCCGCTTTCGACGGTTATTCACAGACACCGGTTGCACAACGCATCGAACTACTCACGACAATCAGAGAAATTTACAAACGGCGAATTGCTGATGTGGCAGATGCAATTCAGACCGAGATGGGTGCTCCGACAAGTTTGGCAAGGGGTGCCCAAGCAATGGTAGGTCTTGGGCATTTAAAAGCTGCAATACGATCTCTTAGTAATCATGAATTCGAATTTAAACATGGCGAATTTTTGATAAGGCATGAACCAATTGGAGTATGCGGCTTGATTACTCCGTGGAATTGGCCGGTTAACCAAGTTGTGTCTAAACTTGCACCCTGTATTGCAGCGGGATGCACTGCCATTCTAAAACCATCAGAAATTGCACCGCTTTCATCTATGGTTATTGCAGAAATCCTACATGAAGCTAAAGTTCCTGCAGGGGTATTTAATCTAGTAAATGGGCTAGGTCCTGAGGTGGGCGAAGCAATGTCCTCTCACCCTGGCATCGATATGATGTCATTCACGGGTTCGACACGAGGTGGAGTTGCAGTAGCTAAAGCATCAGCAGATAGTGTCAAAAGGGTTAGCCAAGAGCTGGGTGGTAAATCTGCCAATATAATTCTTGATGACAATCATTTTGAGAAATCAGTAGAAACTGGTGTCGAGTTTTGCATGAATAATACAGGTCAATCATGCAATGCGCCAACGCGTATGTTAATTCCGGAGAAGCGAAAAAAAGAAGCATTCGCGATAGCAATTAAAAAAGCGGAAAACACTATAGTGGGCGACCCAAAGGGCGATAACACCACTATAGGTCCCCTGGTAAGCGATATTCAGTTCGAAAAAGTACAAACGCTGATTAATACCGGAATTAGCGAAGGTGCCACACTTCTAGTTGGCGGTACTGGAAAACCTGAAGGTCTGAATAAAGGCTATTACGTTAAGCCCACGGTTTTTGGGGATGTAACTAATGATATGACAATTGCACGCGAAGAAATTTTTGGACCAGTTCTGTCAATCATCACATACTCCGATATTGACGAAGCAATATCCATAGCAAATGACTCTGAATATGGCTTAGCTGCTTATGTTGCCGGGGAAAATAAAGAAGATTTAACAGCTATTGCCAGAAGATTAAGAGCGGGCCAAATTCATATTAACTACGGCTCTGGCGGCGCAGATGCGCCGTTTGGTGGATACAAACAGTCTGGAAACGGCCGAGAGAAAGCCGAATGGGGATTTGAAGAATTTCTTGAAGTGAAAGCAATCATGGGTGGGTAAATTTTCTAAAACTTAATTTTCTTTTTCACCCATAGAAAAATAATAGGGACAAATATGTTTACGCTTCCAGTATTCAATCTCGGAGAATTTGAGAATTCGAAAGGGGCCTTAAGGGAAAACTACTGTAAAAAATTGGATAAGTTTTGTAGTGAGATTGGTTTTTTGTTAATAGAAAATCATGGTGTACCCGCTAAAATTATTGAGTCCCAATGGAGTGCTGTTAAACAATTTTTTTCTCAGGAAACAAGTGAAAAGATGAAGGTAAGCGTTCCTTACCCTGGTTATCCATATGGCTGGATAGGACCAAATCAGGAAGCATTAGCAGCCTCGAAGGGAGAAAAAACACCACCAGATCTGAAAGAGAGTTTTAATGGTGGACCATTACAGACCCCTACAAAAAAAATCAAAGATGAACGAGCTTATGAATTCTGTTATCAACCTACGATTTGGCCAGAAATTGCGGATTTTAAAGAGTCATGGACTAACTATTATCTCGAGATGGAAAAACTAGCCGCCAGAATTATGTCTGCATTTGCCGAAGCACTAAACCTTGAGACTAATTTTTTTGACAAATATTTAAAATGCCCAATTTCAGCACTCCGAGCTCTAAATTACCCTGAAACAACTCATGTGCCAGAATACGGCCAACAAAGAGCGGGTGCGCATACAGACTATGGGTCATTGACAATTCTCCTCCCACAACCAGACACCTCAGGGTTACAATTAAAATTAAATGGTAAATGGATAGACGTGCCGACAATTAAGGATACTTTTGTCATCAACATCGGAGACCTAATGGAGCTTTGGACAGGTGGGAGGTGGACATCTACTTTACATCGCGTTGTAGCAAAACCAAACCAATCAGAGCGAAAAAGCCTCGCATTTTTTCACCAGCCGGATTGGGAGGCAAAGATTTATCCTATAACTTCAGTGAAAAATGAGCCAGTGATTTCTGGTCCTTATCTAATGGGAAAGTTTTTAAGCACAGGCACTTAAAATTCCAAAAAGCGAATTATCATTAGGTTTACAAAATGAATATGAACTCGAAAAGATTTCTATCTGACCTTCATGAGCTTAGAACTATTGGTGCGGCAGGTGTCGGAAAGGGAGTGATAAGACCCGCTTACTCGAAAGCTGACATAACAGCAAGACACTGGCTAGCAGATAAATTTGCCCAAGCGGGTTTAACGCCACACTATGATCCAGTAGGCAATCTTTTCGGACTAGCACAAGAAAGTTCAATTTTAATCGGATCACATTCAGATACCCAGCCTCAAGGAGGATGGTTAGACGGTGCACTTGGAGTTATCTGCGGTTTAGAGTTGGCACGGCTATCACGCGAAAATAATGGACCAGCAATTTCCGTCGTCAGCTTTCAAGATGAGGAAGGCCGCTTTGGTGTAACCACTGGCAGTGCTATATGGGCAGATATCCTATCACTGAAAGAAGCCGATAACTTGATTGACAAAGATGGCTTCCAGTTTTCTAACGAAAGAAAAAAAATTGCCAAAAATCCTCTAGAGTTTGTTAATCCAAACCGCTTCACCGGTTTTATAGAATGTCATATTGAACAAGGACCTTGGTTATACGAAGCGAAGCATACCGTCGGCATAGTAACAGATATTGTTGGTATTAGAGACATGCGCATCACCTTCAATGGACAACAAAACCATGCTGGCACTACTCCGATGCATAGACGCATCGATGCCTATCAGTTAATGTTAAGCTTCAGCCAGTTGATCAATGACCGCTTCAGAAATGTTGTGACCCCTTCAACTGTATGGACGACTGGCCATGTCAAAATAGAACCAGATGCTCACTCAATAGTGCCAGGGAAATGTACTTTTTCCATGCAATGGCGCGATGGCCACGACCAGCGCTTAGACAAAATGGAAAATATAATACGAAGCACAGCACTTGAAGTGGCTGACAGAGATGGCGCCTCAGTCGATTTTAGTAAAATGCACGGACTAAAGCCAGTACAGATGGACCAATCTTTGCAAGACATTCTTCGTAATGCTGCTGAAAATGCTTGCCCAAACCGGTGGAGAAATATCCAATCTGGAGCTTTACATGATGCAGCTAATGTAGCGAAACTAATGCCAGCAGCAATGCTGTTTGTACCATCCATAGAGGGTATCAGTCACGATTTTTCAGAGGACACAAATGAGCAGGATTTAATAGATGGGTTAACCGTTCTAGCAAAAGCCTTTTTAAATTGATTTAAGTTCTGAAAAAAAGAAATCCATCAATTAGGATTAAAAACTCAATTTATCGTGAGAAACGACTTTATCAGTCGCAAATATATCTGAAAGTTTAGGAAAGAGTTTCTATCGTACGACTATAGTCTTTTTGAGGTAAACCGATGTCTCGTGTTACTGTTGAAACTGGCGGCACAGTTGTCAAATTATGCCTAGGCAAAGAAACAATGCGATTTCATTCAATTTGGCTTCGCGATAATGCACAAGACGATGAAACTCGCGATCAAATAAATGGCCAACGACTTATAGCTTTAAATCAAATTCCACGTGAAACTTGGGTTTCTGATGCTCGAGTAGATGCTGATAGTCTAGTAATAACATTTAAACCAGAAAACAAAGTAATACGTTACGATTTTGAATGGCTTATGGAAAATAATTATGACGAGGTAAAAAACTTAAAGAGAGGTTGGATACCGCAGGATTATGAAACGTGGGACTCTGATCTAAAGTTTGTACCTAGCTGTGATTTTGATAAGCTAATTAAAAAAAATATATTAGCATTCAACTGGTTGGCCGATGTACGAAAGTATGGTTTTGGTAAAATAATTAATGGGCCAATTACTGAAGGTGCATTATTCAAAGTCATTGAACTTTTCGGCTACGTTAGAGAAACCAATTATGGAAAACATTTCGAAGTTAGAACCGAAGTAAATCCTAGCAATCTTGCTTTCACAGGTCTTGCCTTACAGGCGCACACTGATAACCCCTACAGAGATCCAGTTCCAACTCTTCAGCTACTTTATTGTCTAGAAAGTTCTGCAGCAGGTGGTGAAAATATGCTGGTTGATGGGTTTAAAGCCATAACGCGATTACGCGAAGAGAATAAAGAGTATTTTGATCTATTAGCAAACTATTCTGCCCGTTTTGAATATAAAAATAATAAAGACGTACACCTTAAATCAAGACGGCCGATCATAGAACTATCTTCAGATGGAGAACTAATTGCAATTCGTTTTAATAATCGCTCAATGTCAGCTGTAAGTGATGTACCATTCGATAAAATGGAAAAATGGTACGCTGCATACAGGCGACTTGGTGAGATAATCGACGATCCCAATATGGAAATTACTTTTCGATTAAATCCTGGAGAAGCTTTCATCGTCGATAATACTAGAGTTCTTCACGCACGTAAGGGTTATTCTGGCACTGGGAAAAGATGGCTGCAAGGATGCTATTCCGATAAAGATGGTTTAAATTCTGCATTCTATAGTCTTGAAAAAGCTTTAGCTGAAGAAAGTTCACATGAAGCGTAGTGTTACAAACCTTAATGCCAAAAATATTGTCGATTTTATTGGTTCAATATTTGAAAAACGTGGGGATGAAGAGTACCTGGGTGAACCGGTAACAATGGGTCAACATATGTTGCAGGGGGCAACTATGGCCGAACAACGTAGAGAACCCGATGAAATTATAATTGGCACCCTTCTTCACGACATTGGCCACTTCACTAGTGAATTTGGGACTTTTTCGATGGAGGATACAGAAGACCGTTACCATGAAGATGCAGGAGCAGCAGTGCTTGAGCAATTTTTCCCAAAGGTCATTACTGATTGTTGCCGACATCACGTTGCAGCTAAACGCTATCTGTGTGCTACGGATCCAGAATATTTCCAAAAGCTTTCAATAGCCTCTATTCACTCTCTTAATCTTCAAGGCGGACCAATGTGCGAGGCAGAAATAAAAGATTTTGAAAAAAATCCAAACCTCAAAAAAATACTCAAGGTTCGACTGTATGATGATGCTGGTAAAATTCCAGACATGGTTACCCCATCATTTTGGCATTTTGCTCCTCTGGTCCAAAAGATGGTTGATAGTCATTGTTCAAAAGAAAAATAATAAAGATTTTAAACATCTTTTTTGTTCTGGACCATACCTGCCGAACCTGGCATCGGGACGCTTGAGGTTGTCTCAACCTGATTAATCCGTTCTCTATAAATTACATAAATTCCACTGGAAATTATTAGCGACATACCTATCCACGCTGTAGAAGATGGATAATCACCCCAAATTAAGATCCCCCATACAACGCTGACAGGGATCGCAACATATTCAAAAGGAGCAATCAATGAGGCCTCGACATTTCTGTAAGCAAAAGATGACGTTAAGGATAAGAACAATACAGCGCCAGCACAGATTGCAATGTATATGATTTCAATAAATGTGGGCGAAACGGTGGCACGCAATAAGAAATCAAGAGACATACTACCGGTAGAGCTTAGGCCACCACTCCAATTAAATGCAAGAAGAGGTAATGCAGAAAAGAAATAACACAGATGTTGGATTGTTATTAAAGCCGGCAAATTGCCATCTGATTTAAGACTGCGTGTAAAAATTTGAAAAATTGCATAGCTTATTGCAGATCCTAGAGCGAGCAACATTTCCGGCTGAAATTCATTCGTTCCTGGCTTCATTACAAACATAACACCAATTAACGCGACAATAACGGACGTGATTCTATGAATACCAATCTTCTCTTTAAGTACTATTGAAGATAAAAAAGTAATCAAAAGCGGTGATAGAAAAAATATAGAAACTACGGTGGATAAAGGTAAACTTGCTAATGCGACAAAGAAAAAGTACATGGCGATTACCAAACACATACCTCTAATAGCAAACAAGATTACTGTACGCCGTGGAAGTAGTAAAACTTTTTTAGCACCCTTTCCTATTATTGAAATTACCAAAATACAGAATAAAGCACGGATAACCACTATTTGAGCAAGTGGATAACGTGAACTCAAAAGCTTGATTAGTGAGTCATTTAACGGAATCAGCGCCATTCCTAACATTAAAAGTAGGATAGACAGTTTGGTGAGCCGATCGTTCATTTTAAATCCAACTAAAAAAAATATCTCAAACTAAATTAGCCTAAGTATTTACAGTACCAAGCATAGATGTATTGGCGCGCTCAATAACGCCATTCAAATTGTCGTAAATGGATCTAAAGCTTGCTGAAAAATCAATTGGTTAAGTATTTTTAGCTTAATGAACTTATGTTTTAACCTTTTCCAATTTAGGATCATAAAGCGGTTTTAGGCAAACATTTGCTCTTACTCTTTTCGTCGCCACCTCAAGTTCATAATCACCAGATAATACGAAATCGTGATCGATGTACCGGTCACTACGGACATATCCCATTCCTATAAATTTTCCTATGGTGTGACCGAAACCGGCAGAACTTAACCAACCACAACGCTCGCCATTACGATAAATTGTTTCTCGACCTGATAGAATAACATTACTATCAGTCGTGAATGTAGCCATTATCTTTTTAATGCCCTCAGCTCTCTGTTTCGTTATTGCATCGCGCCCTTTAAACGAAATATTAGATTTCATTTTCACTGCCCAACCTAAACCTGCTTCATCTGGAGTATGATCGGGACCAATATCTGACGACCAGGCACGATAACCTTTTTCAAGTCTAAGAGTTTCAATTGCCCGATATCCAGCATTTCGTAAACCCAATGGCGATCCAGCTTCAATTAATTTATTGTAAACGGTTTGTGCATAATCAACGGGCAAATGCAGTTCCCAACCAAGTTCTCCAACATACGTAATGCGCATAGCTAGAACTTGGCATCCCGCTATACTTATTTGCCTTGCCGATCCAAACGGATGACCATTATCTGAGACATCGTTTACAGTTACTAACTGTAAAATATCCCGTGCGTTAGGCCCAAAAAGAGATAAAACCGCATTAGATGACGTTACATCAATCAATTGAGCATTTAGCTCAGATGGGATATTTCTGCTAATCCAATTAAAATCGTGAGTAGCATAACCAGTACCCGTAGTTATATAGTACTCGTTAAACTTTGTACGAACACAGATTAAATCGCACTCAATTCCACCATTATCATTGAGCATTTGAGTGTAAATTATAGACCCAACTGGCTTATCAACACGATTGGAAGCAATCCATTGAAGTGCCTGTTCTGCATCTGGGCCAGTTAATATATATTTTGCAAATGAGGTCTGATCGAACAAAACAGCTGCTTCTCTTGCTGCTTTGTGTTCACGAGCTACTGCACTATGCCAGTTAGGCAGTCCGAACGTATATATATCACGCGGTTCCTCACCAGTGTCGGCAAACCAATTCGCTCTTTCCCACCCAAGTTTTTCACCAAACACTGCACCGGATGATTTCAAAGTATCATATAATGGCGATCGACGACATGGTCTCCCAGTTCTGTGTTCCTCAGATGGCCAAGCCATCGTATAATGTTTTCCGTAAGCCTCTAGAGTACGCGACCTTACCCAATTTGTATCCTGATGTGGGCGCCCAAACCGGCGGATATCAACTGGCCAGAGATCAAATGGTGGCGCTCCATTGGCAACCCACTCAGCCAAAGCCATTCCTGCGCCACCACCAGCTGCAATCCCATAGGCATTAAAGCCTGCGCCTATGTAAATATTTTTTAATTCCGGGGCTTCTCCTAATATAAAATTGCCATCAGGCGTGAAACTCTCTGGTCCGTTCAATAATTGCTTCACACCCACGAGGCAAAGCAAGCTCCATCAATTGCTCAAAATGATCGTATCGCGACTCTAGTAATTGGAAATCAAAAGGTTCTGGAATACCGTCAACGGCCCAAGGTATCCCATTTGGTTCATAACCTCCCCAAACCAACCCCCCAACCTCCTCCTTATAATATGTAAGTCTGTCAGGGTCCCTAAGGGTTGGTAAGTCCGATGGAACACCAAATTCTTCGGTTATCATATATTGATGTTCAACTGAAACGAGTGGAACGTTTACCCCTACAGTTGCCGCAAGATCACGGGTCCACTGACCGCAGCAGAGGACAAGTTTTTCGCAGGAAATGCTACCAAGTTTTGTTTTAACTCCAACCAAATTATCATTTTCTGTTGTGATCTCGGTTACTGCACAGTTTTCTATTATTTTAGCTCCAGATGTCCGCGCTCCTCGGGCTAACGCTTGAGTTATATCAGACGGTGAGGCCTGTCCGTCCGTTGGCAAAAAAGCGGCGCCCACAACATCACTAATGTCCATAAGTGGCCACAAGTCTTGTGCTTCCTTAGGTGTTAACAATTGCATTTCTAGCCCAAATGAACGCGCTGTAGTGGCTTGACGTTTGACCTCAGTCCAGCGCTCGTTATTACATGCTAATCTCAAGCCACCATTCATTTTCCAGCCAGTTGCAAGACCTGTTTCAGGCTCCAACTGGTCATAAAGATTTATTGAGTGCCCTAACAGCTGAGTAATATTTGCATTTGAACGTAGTTGCCCAACCAAACCCGCCGCATGCCATGTAGAACCTGAAGTTAGTGATGCTTTTTCCAACAATAAAACTTCATGCCCTATTTTAGCGAGATGATAAGCAGTAGAGCAACCGACAATACCACCTCCTACAATTATAACTTTTGATGAAGTCGGTAGACTCATTCAACACCCCTAGGTATGTTTGAAATCTGACATTGCCACATTAAATCGACTTAAATTCTCTGCGGTGTATGCCGCATAATCAAAGTCGATTTCAGAATATATTTCAGAAACCATAGACCATAAGGTTTCTCGCATTAGAGAGGCGCATTTCATCGCATTATAAGGGCGCCAATAGTTCTGCCAATCTTGCTTAAAATATTGCCCTAACATTTCCTGTTCCTGAACAACAGATAAACCATTATTTCCTGCAAGACCTGCTAAATCAAAAAGTGGGGTATTAAAGCCACCATATTCCCAGTCAATCAACCAAAGTTGACCTCCATCATCCAATATATTTGCAGCCAAAAGATCATTATGCCCAACGACTAATTCTACTGGCCCCGTAGCTATTTCTAGTACCTCAAGTTGGCGTTTCATATCCACAAGTTTTGAAACATGGGGTGAACCATCTTTTTCTAATCGGGACATATAAGTTTGATTAATTTGAAATGGCCAAAAAGTAAGAATTGGAGAATGCAAACATTTTCCAATTCCTCGGTGTGTCTTCGCCACAAGGTTTATGATTCGTTTTAAATTTCCCGGCTCACGAACGGCTGCTTCGTTAAGAGTTTGTGCATCAATAAACTCAAGAACTAAAACACCTGTCTTATGATAAATGACTTTAGGGGAAATACCCAACTGATACGCTGCTTGACTGAGTGCTAGTTCATTCCAACGCATTACACCATGCTCTGCAATATCACTCCCAATACGAACGACATATTTACAATCTTCGTCTTCAACAGTCACATTGGTATTGGTAATTCCACCACCTAATGGGGTGATATTTGATGGGGCTTTGAAACATGGTAAGCCCGTAATAAGTTCTGTTAGATCACTCATAATTAACGACAAACCCTACGTGCCTGACAATAATATACAAGTAATTTTTTATAAAAGAAGTGGAACTTCCAGTATTTTAATTTGTAAAACGCCCGAGGCCACCTTAATGGTCTGTTACTAAATAAGATGGCCTCAAATTTAAGCTTAGCTGGCAACTTCCGTCACATACAAAATTTCCTGCATGTTGAATAAAAGGAAACCATAAAGAACTGTGAATACCAAAGGAGCAATCCAAAATTCATTGGTCATTTTTACTCCCTCGACCTGTGCCCATTCACTGCTGAGGATTCTAAAACCAAATATAATTCCTAAAACTGATTGAACGAAACTATATGTTAAAAATGCCCATGCGTATTGAGGGCCAGAAATTAAAATTACAATCCCCATTATGAAACCAGCACCGGTGAAGGTTCCAATTAACACTAATGGGAAAGCTGCTCCGTCGCCAGCACCATATTGATCTATCATCCCTCTGGTTCCAAAGAGGCATCGATATGAATAATACCCAGCGCCAAGTGTCGCAATAATCCATATAATTAAATTTAAAGAACCACCAAAATTTTCTACCATTTTTTTCTCCCTTATTAGCTGGAAGTAAAGTATCACATCAATTCTTACAGGTGGAGCGAAATATAAATTTAGTTTTAAGTTGTAGTATTTTTATTCTTATCTCTATTTATTCACGATTAAAAATTGGAGATAATGTTTCTTTATCAAAATTTGCCCCACATAGAACTACTGCGCTTATCTTATTTTTGTTGTTCGAAGCATCTTCTTGCCAAGCCGCATAGGCCAAACCAGCAGACCCCTCTACTAGCATTTTTTCATTCCAAGCAATCTGCTGTAAACCTACCTCTATTTGGCCTTCAGAACAGTCAATCAAATCATCAATAACTTCTGAGCCCAAACCAAGAGTTATAGTATCATTATCAACACCGCCAGCACATCCGTCCGCCAAAGTCTCAAAATGATCTACTTTTACCATCTTACCAGCCCTGATACTGGCAGCTAACTCAGCAGAGTTCTTTGCACTGACACCAACGACCCTTGTTCTTGGTGAAAAGGCTTTTAGCACACACCCAATACCCGAAATCAAACCTCCTCCTCCAATAGATACATACACTACATCTAGCCTAGGAAGTTGATCCAATAACTCAATTGCTAATGTTCCTTGACCTGCAATAATCTGTGGGTCGTTGTAAGGTGAGACGTATATTTTCCCCTGTTCTTTGGCTAGTTTTTGCGCATGCTGTTCAGCAACGCCGGAGTCATTTGAGTGCAATATGGTTTTAACGCCAAGGGCCTTAATTTTCTCCAACTTCTCCCGCGCTACTGTTTCAGGTAAAACGACAGTCAAATTATGACCTGTTAATTTTGCAGCAGTTGAAAGACCCAAACCATGGTTTCCAGATGAGGCAGTGATTGCTGGGACGTCGGTTGAAAGTGAAGTCAATTTCGATAGGGCTCCCCTAAATTTGAAGGAACCAGTTTTTTGGAAATTGTCCGCCTTGTAATAAAGTTCAGTTTTTTCTTCAAACGCCTGTCGTGACGGAATGCATGGTGTTGGGCTAAGCCAAGGCTTAATTCGACTATATGCTGATACTGATAGAGCGGCTTGTTGAAGCACTGCCGAAGATGCACTCATAAATAATATTCCTTAATTCTTTTTTCCTAAAGCCGCAGCATCAATAATTCCTTTTGTAATTGCAATATCTTGAGCAGCTATACCGGTAAGATCTACAATAGTAATATCATTATCAGAGGTTCGACCCACACAACTATTAGACAGAATGTTTCCCAATTCTAGTACCTTTTTAGATAGATTAGTATCATTAATGGCCTGAAACTCACCATGGTTGAGTGACTGTGAGACCATATCACAAACTAACAGCGAGGCGCTTTCGAGTAGACTTGTTGGTAGCTCTTGTTTACCGTGAGTATCAGCTCCAATAGCTGTAACATGGGTCCCAGGCCGGACCAAATTGTCTCCAAACAAAGCAGATGTCGCAGGAGTTGTGGTAATTATAATATCTGATAAGGAAATTTGTTGATTTAAATCTAAAGCAAGATCTACATTTAAATTGTGACCTCGAAGCTCTTCCACAAGAGTCGCAGCAGCATTTTTATTTCTTCCCCAAATAAAAAAATTAAATGACTTTTCAGGCATCAAAGCCGCGAGGCAATTAGCTTGAAATCGCGCCTGTATACCAGACCCAATTATTAAAACTCTCTCTGCATTTCTAGACGCCAAAGCCTTTGTGGCTATTGCACCGCCAATACCAGTTCGCATATCTGTGAGCCAACCCTCATCCCTTAAAATTGCAACTAGTTCTCCGGTAGTGGCAGAAAAAGCTAACATTATGCCGTTTGAAGATGGAAGTCCATTTGACGGATTATCGTAAAAACCAGATGCAATTTTTACAACATATGTATCTGTATGACGAATATGACCTGATTTGATATGGCAATCCCCATTCGATTCAGGAAAACGTAAGTGGACGACATCACCGGTCTGAACATGTCCAATAGAGGATGCGACATATGCATCGCTTATAACTCTTGTCGCAGTGTCAAAGTGAAAAAGCTCCATAATCTCAGACTTATTTAGATCATACATAAAACCTTAAGTCCTTCTCTTGGTGTATATCCGAAACAAAACCTGATTTAACTCGTTAAACAATTTAGATATTTTTTAGATACTCTGACACTCGGCTCAAACCAATTTTTAATACCTCTGGATTATTCGCATAACCAACTCGGATGAAACCTTCCATTCCCATAGCCGCTCCTGGTGTAAACATTACCCCCGTATTCTGAAGTAACTTTACACAAAAATCATAAGATTTGATTGGTAACTCAATTTTTATCAAAGCAGTTGTGCCAGAATTTGGCTTGACCCACGAAAGTTTTTTTTCACCATCTACCCAAGAAGCCAGATAGCTCAAGTTCCCACGGGTAATTTCATGTGAACGCTCTAATAGTCGATCAACACCCTCTAATGCGATCGTAGCAAGATAATCATCAATCATGCCAACACTGATTGTATCATAATCACGATGGATCATCACATCCTCAATAAGACTGGTGGGAGCCGTCACCCAACCAAGCCGTAGTCCGGCCAAACTATAAGCCTTAGACATTCCTGCCGTGCTTATTCCTTTTTCATATATATCAGCAATTGAGGCAGTCATGCCACTTCCGTGCTGGTCAGTGCCACGATAAACTTCATCACACAGTATCCAAGAAGCTGCAGTATTTGCTATGTCGGCAATTTCTTTCAGCATTACCTTGTCAATTAATGAACCTGTTGGGTTGTTAGGATTTGTTAACGCAATTAGTTTTGTTTCGGGAATAACGAGCCGTTTGAGCTCATCCAGATCAGGCAACCAATTATTCTCTTCCCGTAACTGCAAAAAGTGCACATCGGCACCTATACTTTTTGGAATTGAAAAATGTTGTTGGTATGTTGGTACAATCGAAACCACACGATCACCATTATCCACCAGTGTTTTATGAACTAACATATTAGCGCCTATCGTACCGTGAGTAACAAGCACATTTTCAAGAGACTGTTTCTCATACAAAGCAGCTATTGCTTTTCTGAGCCGATCAGAACCTTTAATCTCACCGTAAGTCATTTTAAGGCTCAGTATTTCAGATAAATCTTTTTTATTTTTGCCTGTAATTTGGAACAGCTGATCAATTGTCAAACTTTCTACACACGTTTCAGCCAGATTATAATCACATTTGGTTTCCCATTCATTCATCCACATTTCAACGCCAAAAGTGTCTATTTTCATCTGCTACCTCTAAAATGGCTTTCTTGCGCGAATATGATGTGGGCAATGTTCGCCACTGCTTAAAACAGGAACCATTTTTGACCAAGCATTGATTTGATGATTAATGAATTCTTTTCCATACTTTTCTATAAGCTTATTCTTTTTATTTCCTAACAACCACTCAAGCTCTGCTCGCGCCACCTCTGCGTACCAAGAATTCCTGTTAACGAGCTCAACTTCCACAAATCCAGCAGTCTTAATCGCTTTTTCATATCTAGCTGGTGATGCCATAGCAAAATCAAGACCTTCAGCTTCAAGATACTCAGCCATTTCAGGTGAAGGCTTGTGGTCATGACTGATTAACCAATCTGATGCTAAAAAATAGCCTCCCGGCTTGAGAACACGGTAAACCTCAAAAGCTAACGTTTCTTTATCCGGTATATGTATTATGGAGTCCTTTGAAAAAACTATATCAATATCTTCATTACCAAACGGTAAAGGCCCAGGTTCAACTAATCTAATCGTTACCTTTTCAGAGGCTCCATCTACTTGTACTCGATCTACTGCAGCATCGCATACGGGCTTTTCGACATCGATGCCTACCACGCTTTTAGCACCATATTCTTTCGCTAGTAGTACTGCACAAGCCCCCGAACCACAGCCAATATCAATCACTGTCTTACCTTTAATGGAAACCCCTTTTAAGATACGATGCACCTCGTCAACTCCGCCTGGCGATAAAAAACCATCACCCCAAAGTTCTTCTAAAAATGCTATGACTTGTTGATCATAGAGCGCTTCATCAGACAACAACCATTCCTCTTATTTTAAGAAAAAAATTAAAGCTACCTTAATGTATATACTGTGGTGAAACAACTTAAAGCACCAGCATTTTTGCAAATAACTGACGAAATCTATATTTACAAAGTCAGCGATCGTGTTATCTGTTTTTTTTTGAGAAAAAACCGGAGAAAACCACATGAAAATAATACTTGCCGCTACGGCGGCTTTAGGCATCGCAATATCAGGCAATGTGCTGATGGCCGCATGCGACGACGGTGAAATGGTGATTAAATTATCCCACGTCACCAATACCGACAAGCACCCAAAGGGTATTGCAGCGTCACTACTTCAACAGCGTGTAAATGACGAAATGAACGGTAAAGCTTGTATGGAAGTTTACCCAAACTCAACACTATATAATGATAATCAGGTTTTGGAAGCAATGCTACAAGGTGACGTACAAATGGCTGCACCATCGCTCTCAAAGTTTGAGCAGTTCACGAAAGTTTTTCGTATTTTTGACCTTCCATTCATGTTCAAAAACATCAATGCAGTTGATGAATTTCAAAATTCTGAAACTGGCCAAGCAATGAAAGAAAGTATGACACGTCGCGGATTACTGGGGCTTGCATTTTGGCATAATGGAATGAAGCAAATGTCAGCTAACAAACCACTTGAAATGCCAACAGATGCGAATGGTTTGAAATTTCGTGTTCAAAACTCTGAAGTTCTAAAAGCACAAATGGCTGCTCTTGGAGGCTCACCTCAGCCAATGGCGTTTTCTGAAGTGTACGGCGCATTACAAACTGGCGTTGTGGATGGCCAAGAGAATACTTGGTCAAACATATATGGCAAAAAATTCTTCGAAGTTCAGGATGGAGTCACTGAAACAAATCACGGTATCATTGACTACATGCTAGTTACATCAACAGATTGGTGGGATAGCTTGGATGCGGGAATGCGTGATCAGCTTTCTAAAATAGTTGATGAAGTCACTGAAGCTCGTAACTCGGAGTCCACTGCTGTTAATGAATCAGCAAAGCAAGAGATCATTAGTTCAGGTGGTGTAGTTCGCCAATTAACTTCGGCACAGAGAGATGCATGGGTCGCTGCCATGATGCCAGTATGGGATCAATTTAAAGATGATGTTGGAGAAGAAAATATTGCTGCTGCGCAAGCAATAAACGCTAATCATTAAATCGATGCAAATAAATGCCGGCCATTCGTAAAATGGCCGGTCATAAAATCTTATAATTAACCATCAATAATATATTTTAAAATGCCGGATACAGAACATCATCACGGAAAGTCGAGAGTTTCACGCTTTATAGACGAAATTGAGGAAACTATTATTGCCATCATTTTGGCACTAATGGTGACAATTACATTTATAAATGTCGTATTACGCTACGGGTTTAATTCAGGTTTGATCTGGGGTCTGGAAATGGTCACCTTCCTTTTTGCTTGGTTAGTATTACTTGGAATTAGTTACGCGGTGAAGAAAAAATTACACCTTGGTGTAGATGCTCTGTTAAACATTTGTTCAGCCCCAAGTAAGCGTATTTTGGCCTTAACAGCAGTAATTTTATGTATTTTGTACGCTTTATTATTATTTAAAGGTTCTTGGGATTACTGGGCAAATTTTGCAAACTTACCGCAGACTACTGGACGATGGTTTCCAACAGGGTTTGAAGAGATGAAAAGAACTTCGTACCGTTCGTGGTATGAGGTTATTGATATTCATATGCCAGACTGGTTGCAAGTAATGTTTAAAATAATTGAAGGCAAACAAGATTCACTAATAGTAAGTCATGAGGCAGAAGATAGAGTTGAAAAAATAAGCGAACCGGAAGTTTAGAGGCAAATTAATGGAAGTCGCTATTTTATTCCTATTAGTAATTGCAATGCTAATGATAGGCGTTCCTATTGCAATATCTCTTGGTCTATCCTCCATTTTTTTTCTTTTAACATTAAGTGATACTTCACTCGCCTCCATCGCCCAATCCTTTTTCCAAGCGATGGCTGGACATTACACACTATTGGCCATTCCATTTTTTATTCTTGCATCATCATTCATGTCCACTGGGGGTGTTGCCAAAAGAATTATTCGCTTCTCAATTGCGGTTGTAGGACATTTCCCTGGGGGGCTTGCAATAGCGGGCGTTTTTGCTTGCATGCTATTTGCTGCTTTGTCCGGATCGTCACCAGCTACCGTTGTGGCTATCGGTACAATCGTTATTGCGGGAATGAGGCAGGTTGGGTATTCGAAAGAGTTTGCAGCAGGCGTAATTGCAAACGCAGGCACATTAGGAATATTAATACCACCATCTATTGTAATGGTAGTATACGCGTCCGCTACAGATGTGTCAGTAGGCAGAATGTTCCTTGCAGGGGTGATACCCGGTTTGTTGGCTGGTATCATGTTAATGGGGAATGAGATTTTTGCTTCTGCAAGAGAAGCAGTTTGGGGGCTTTTTCTCATAGTTATCATTCTAGGCGGTATATATGGTGGAATTTTTACCCCTACAGAGGCCGCCGCAGTTGCATCCGTTTATGCATTTTTCATTGCAGTTTTCGTTTACCGCGATATGGGACCACTTGCAGCGAGGGAAGGCAAACCGCGACAAAACTTAATACAAAACCCATCAGCATTAATAACGGCTTTTTTCCATAAAGACACTAGAGATACTTTATTCGAAGCTGGAAAACTGACAGTTACATTGATGTTTATAATCGCCAACGCTCTTATCCTTAAGCATGTTTTAACTGACGAACAAATACCGCAACAGATTGCTAGTGCAATGCTTTCTGCAGGGTTCGGCGCTATTATGTTTTTAGTGATCGTAAATATAATTTTACTGATTGGTGGTCAGTTCATGGAACCATCAGGATTAATAGTAATTGTAGCACCATTAGTATTTCCAATTGCAATCGAACTAGGGATTGACCCTATACATCTTGGAATTATCATGGTTGTAAACATGGAGATAGGTATGATTACGCCACCTGTTGGCTTAAACCTATTTGTTACATCTGGTGTAGCCAGAATGCCAATGATGTCAGTTGTAAGAGCGGCTCTACCATTTTTGGGTGTCTTATTTATATTCTTAATTTTGATAACTTACGTTCCAATAATCTCTACATTTTTGCCAACGTATTTCATGGGGCCTGAAATTATCACCAAGTGAAATTATTGCCACGGCTTAAGAACTATTTTCGGCGCTGCAACGTTATTCCTACGAAGATCTTGAAAGGAACTTTCACCTTCCGAAAGTGGGCGCTTCTCGATCCAATCTAATGTACCTAGACGCCCAGCAAATAATGCTTCTGCAGTATCTTTAAAATCTTGTGCAGTATAAGTGAAGGTCCCGATAAAGGTTATTTCCTGAAGGGTTATACGCCTAACATCAAGACCATTAGTGTTGTCTCCTAAACCCACGTGTGCAATGACCCCGCCGGGGGATACAAGTTGTGATGCCACAGCACGAGTTGAGCCAAAGCCCACTGCGTCAATAACGATTGAAAATGAACTCTCAGTTTTTTCCACAACTTTGGCATCTATATGTTCCAGCAAATATTGTCTACGCAACGGATTAAATTCTGATATTGTCAGTTCAGAAATACCCATAGCCTTGAGAGCCAATGCAGTCGCCAGACCAATTGCACCACCACCAATTACTAGAGCTTTTTTTTCCATATTAGCGTCAATTGCATTGGCAGCTAATTTGGCAGTATGCCAACCAACAGCCAAAGGCTCAACTAAGGCTGCTTTATCAAGAGAATACTTAGTTGGTACATTAACCAGATTTCTTTCAGGAATAGTTACATATTGCGCAAATGCACCCTCTCTTGGAGGCATGGAAATAATTTGCCTGTCAGGACAGATGTTTTCTCTTCCACTTCCACAAGCCGAACACTTACCGCATGAAACAAGAGGGTTTATTGTAACCCGTTCACCATCTCGAGCACCCTCACAAATAATTCCAGCTGCTTCATGACCCAAGATCAATGGAGCTGGACGCCTTTCATCGTGGCCTAAATAGGCATGCATATCAGAACCGCAAATTCCTACCGCTTTAATCATTATAAGGAAGTGGTCTTGTCTCGGGTTTGGATCAGGGACTTCACGGTAAGAAATAGCTTTGGGACCATCGTAAACAAGTGCCTTCATTTTCCAGTATACCTATTCCTTTTTCATCACCATCTTATTCTAACTCACTTTAAATATCCTGCACAATTTTCCGAGTTTTAATACCGCTATTGTGTGATTGGCGAGGTTCTTTTCTTAAATATATTTTAGTCATTTTTGGTATGATAAAGCTGATCTAGTCATACACGGAACCTGCAAATCATTTTGTCGGGGCATCAGCATATCATGGCCCCAGCAAATGAAGTTCAATTAAAATTTAGTTCCAAGCAAAAGTAGTATTGCGTGCTTTTAGAAAGTTACGCGAGCATTTTTTAAACTTCTACTCTGAGTGCTGCCTCATTAAATTCTCTCACTGCCTTTATAGTAAAATCGTCATTCATTAGTTCCTCCGCAATACTCGGTGAAATTGTAAAGTATACATGCCCTTGTGCTGCAAGTGTCATCATTTGTTCAAGAGAACGAATGGAAGCTACAAGTATTTTACACTGGTTGGTAGAATGTTTTTCCAAATCTTTCATTAAAGACATATGATCATAAGCGTCCAACCCAGCTTCTTCCATTCGACCAAAGTATGGTGCTATATAATCGGCCTCTATGGCATCTGCCGTAATGTATTGTTTAGAATGATAACATGCTGTCATCAAGATAGAGAGCCCAAGCCTTTTCATTTCTGGCACTAATTTTACACCTTCTTTAGTCAAAGGTACTTTAACTACAAAGTTAAAATTAAAATTTTGTGCTTCTTCATTTCGCTGCGCTGCGAAACTAATTGCCGTTTCATCGCAACTTGGCACCTGTATATGGAACTCTTTTACGTTGAGTTTATCAGCCGAGGCCATTTTGGATGGCCAATTTATACTCGAATAAAATAAACCAGCTCGTTGTGCCAAAATAGGATTTGTTGTAATACCATAGAAAAGACCAGAAGGCATCCATTCCTGCCATGATTTAACATCAAAAGAGTCCAAGTATAATTTCACGTAAAAAATTCCAAAAAATATCTAAGTCTATAAACTTTACCGAATTACGATAATTAATTTAGTCATGTTTCTCAAGCACCTGAGAGGAGCAATCTATCAAGTCGATCTTGAACCTTCTCAATGCAATTTTATATCGGTGATAAGGAAATAGGCGTAAAAGTTTATTGCGACTTATTAAGCGCCTTTAAATTGCAATTTTTATTATCATGTTTCTGATTTTAAGATGAAAACAAACTGGTATTCTATTTACTCACAAATACTGCAAACTCTTCTGTTGCCTGTTCTCTTGTTTCAGGGGTGGAAGTTAAGGAAAAATATAATTGAACTTCCAGAAGCAACTGGAGACCGGCGTGGAACTATTGGAAAAGGGAATAATCTCAGATTGATCTTTTTAGGGGACTCCTCTGCATGTGGCGTTGGTGTTTCTCATTTAGACCAGGCACTATCTGGTAAACTCCTTAATATTTTAAGTCAGAAATATTCGTGTGTTTGGCAAGTTTTTGGCAGAAGTAAATTAATGACTTCAGAGCTCACTACGTTAATTTCGAAGGAAGAAAAAAGAAAGTTCGACATAGCAATATTATGCATTGGCATGAACGACATTACGGATGGGAAAAGTGTCGAAACCTGGATGCGTGATATTTTAAAATTACGCGAAATGATAATAAAAAAATATGATATTTCACAGATAATATTCTCTGGAATTCCACCTGTTCGCAAATTAACCCAAGTACCCCACCCGCTATTACATGTATTAAGTCTTAAAGCATATATTTTTGAAAAAGCTCTAAGGGACTTTTGTAAAAAAAATGAAGAATGCTGCTTTATTGATATTGATTTGCCAGTATCGAGCCAAACAATGGCTATTGATGGCTTTCACCCTAACGAAGTTTTCTACAGTGCTTGGGCGCAACGCATTAGTAAGTCTATAGCTAAATAAACTTAAACCATGTTCAGATTAGTAATTTAAAAGACTACCGAGATTTTTTATAGTAGTAGATCCATTATCAGCAAGTCAAAGCTTATGCAGACTTTCAAAGTTACATTACTGCTCTATTTTGCATTTATGCGAGGGAAGCAATGGTTCTTAACTTAAACTCTATACGAAAATCATACCGCACTAACGAAGGCAACGTGTCAGTTCTAAATGATGTAAGCTTAAATCTTCTCGCAGGTGAAACACTCGCTCTGAGCGGTGAATCCGGTAGTGGGAAAAGTACCCTTTTGCACATTGCCGGCGCATTAGAGTTGCCCGACGAAGGCAGCGTAGAAATAGGCGGCAAAGAGTTATCCAAAATGGATGATACGGGAAGAGCAGCCGTCAGGCGGAAAGACATCGGAATAATATTCCAACACTTTAATCTAATTCCATCATTGAATGTTGCCGCAAACATCAATTTCCAAGCAAATTTGTCAGGGCCAGTAGACAAAATTAAATTAGAAAAAATTGTGTCTTCTCTTGGTTTATCCGACCAGATGAGAAAATACCCGGAGGCCCTGTCTGGCGGACAACAACAAAGAGTTGCGATTGCTCGAGCATTAGTAACAGAGCCTAAACTTTTATTGGCCGATGAACCAACTGGAAACTTAGACGAACAAAGCGCAGAATCTGTGCTTGAGCAAATGCTAACTTTGGTAGCAGAAACTAACACT
>LUQC01000111.1 GCA_001627925.1 Rhodobacteraceae bacterium REDSEA-S34_B6
ATATCGTATAGCTCTCCATAATTCTGGATCAGATGCTCCGCCCAAGGTACCCAGTTGATCTGTTATTCCCTTAGCAGAGCCGGGTTCACCGGTACTATTTCGACGATCGTTATCATCTACAGACAATCCCTTTTGCCTCGCCATTATATCTTCCAATGTTTGTGCACCACCTGTTGAAGATCTGTCAACTTTTTGTTCCTGAGCAACTAACGGAAACGCCAGAAAAAATACCAATATGAAACTCAATACTGAACGCATATTTACCTCACCCTTGAATGAATTAGCTGGAAAAATATCAAAGGGCAGACTTATTCCGTCTGCCCTCAAATGTTTAGATATATTAGCCGCCTTTTTGCTCGTAAGCTGTTCCCCAGCCCCAAGCACCTGAGCCAAAACCACGCGCAACTACTCGCTCACGATACACAGAAGCTACGATATCGCCATCCCCGGCAAGCAGCGCTTTAGTTGCACACATTTCTGCACAAACAGGAAGCTTACCCTCAGCAATTCGGTTACGACCGTATTTAGAGAACTCAGCTGTCGAATGGTTCTCTTCTGGACCACCAGCACAAAAGGTACACTTATCCATTTTACCACGAGACCCAAAATTTCCTGCTTGAGGAAATTGCGGAGCTCCAAAAGGACAGGCGTAAAAGCAGTATCCACACCCAATACACAAATCCTTGGAATGTAATACAACACCTTCTTCATTTTGATAAAAGCAGTCCACTGGACATACAGCCATACACGGCGCATCGGAACAATGCATACATGCAACTGAAATAGAACGCTCGCCAGGATTACCATCTTGAATAGTCACCACCCTTCGGCGGTTAATACCCCATGGTACCTCGTGCTCATTCTTACAAGCAGTTACACAAGCATTACACTCGATGCAGCGCTCGGCATCACATAAAAACTTAGCTCTTGCCATATCTTATCCTCCCTACGCTGACCAGATTTTACAAAGCGTTGCTTTGGTTTCTTGCATTTGAGTAACAGAGTCATAGCCATAAGTTTGAGCCGTATTTGAGCTCTCACCAAGCACGTATGGATCTGCACCTTTTGGATACTTGTCACGCAAGTCCTCACCTTGGAAGTGTCCTCCAAAATGCATGGGCATGAACGCGACCCCTTCTCCGACGCGATTTGTAATCATGGCCATAACCTTGACTTTCGCGCCTTCAGGACCTTCAACCCAAACTTGAGCACCATCGCGGACCCCCAAATTATTGGCATCCCGAGGGTTTATTTCAACGAACATATCCTGTTGAAGTTCAGCCAACCATGGATTAGATCGCGTTTCATCACCCCCACCTTCATACTCAACCAGCCTACCTGACGTTAGTATCATAGGATATTCCTTGCTAAAGTCCTGCTTTTGAATTGAAGCATAAAGAGTTGGAAGTCTGTAAAACTTACGATCTTCATAAGTTGGGTAATCTTCCACGAGATCCCGTCTGTTTGTATAGAGAGGTTCTCTATGTAGAGGAACAGGATCAGGGAAAGTCCAGACAACGGCTCTAGCTTTCGCATTTCCAAACGGAGCGCAACCATGCTTAATAGCGACCCTCTGAATACCACCGGACAAATCTGTCTTCCAGTTTGTCTTTGGCCCAGCAACAGCGTCAATTGCAGCACGTTCGTCAGCAGTTAAATCGCCATCCCAACCTAGATCCATTAGCATCTGCATTGTAAATTCAGGATAACCATCTTGTAGTTCTGCTCCAGGGTTTGAAACACCTTCAGCCAGAAGATTATCACCATCTCGTTCGACACCGAAACGTGCTCTAAAGGTCAATCCACCCTCAGCTACAGGCTTACTCATATCGTAGAGGTTTGGAGTTCCAGGATGGTTCATCTCAGGAGTTCCCCAGCTCGGCCATGGAAGTCCATAATAATCACCATCTGCTGGTCCACCGTTAGCGCGAAGCGTTGTACGGTCGAATGTATGCTGGTTCTCCATATGCAATTTCAAACGCTCTGGAGATTGTCCTGTATACCCGATAGTCCACATACCGCTGTTAATCTCGCGGAGGGTATCCTCTATATTAGGTGTAACCCCGTCGGCCTCAATCTTGATATTTCTAAAAAATCTATCATGAAAACCAAACTTTTTAGCAAACAAACCTATAATTTCATGGTCTGGCTTACTTTCAAATAATGGATCGACAACTTTATCGCGCCATTGAATTGAACGGTTAGAGGCAGTCACTGAACCATAAGTTTCAAATTGAGTACTTGCAGGAAGCAAGTATACTCCGTCGGTTCGATCGCTCAAGACAGCTGAAACAGTAGGATATGGATCAATAACAACTAGCATATCTAGTTTTTCCATTGCCGTTTTCATTTCAGTCAGTCGTGTTTGAGAGTTCGGAGCGTGACCCCAAAGAACCATCGCACGTACACGGTCCGGGTTATCCATATTATTTGGATCTTCTAGAACGCCGTCTATCCAACGCGAAACTGGAATTCCAGTAAGGTTCATTAGGTTCTTGTCCTTACCATCTGCTCCTTTAACCGTAGCAAATTGATTAGACAACCAATCGAAATCTTCACCCCAAACGCGAGCCCAATGACCCCAAGCGCCCTTTGACAAACCATAATAGCCTGGCAATGTATGAGATAAAATACCTAAATCAGTTGCACCTTGCACGTTATCGTGACCACGGAAAATGTTAGTACCACCTCCGGTTGTACCCATATTTCCTAATGCTAACTGAAGCACACAGTATGCACGGGTATTGTTGTTACCATTTGTATGCTGCGTTCCGCCCATGCACCAAATAACTGTTCCTGGGCGATTGTTTGCCATAGTTCTAGCAACACGCTTAAGCTGAGAACCCGGAGTACCTGTTACTCGTTCGACTTCCTCAGGTGTCCACCTAGCAACCTCTTCCTTGATTTGGTCCATACCCCAAACGCGTGTTCGGATAAATTCCTTATCTTCCCAACCGTTTTCGAAAATATGCCACAAAATGCCCCAAATAAGCGCTACGTCTGATCCAGGTCTGAAGCGAACATACTCGTCAGCGTGGGCTGCCGTTCTTGTGAACCTTGGGTCACAAACAATCAGAGGTGCATTATTTTGTTCCTTGGCCTTCATTACATGGAGCAATGAAACAGGATGTGCTTCTGCCGGGTTACCGCCTATAATGAAAATTGCACGTGAATTGTGAATGTCATTGTAGGAATTGGTCATGGCGCCGTAGCCCCACGTGTTTGCAACACCGGCAACTGTTGTTGAGTGACAAATACGAGCCTGATGGTCTACGTTATTTGTACCCCAATAAGCGGCAAATTTTCTGAATAGATAAGCTTGTTCGTTATTTACCTTTGCAGAACCTAGCCAATAAACACTATCTGGGCCACTTTCCTGACGGATCTTCATCATGCCGTCGCCAATTTCATCTATGGCCTGTTCCCAGCTAATTCTAATCCACTCGCCACCCTCTTTTTTCATAGGATATTTGAGTCTTCTTTCGCCGTGGGCATGCTCTCTTACAGCAGCGCCCTTGGCACAATGTGCGCCCAAATTGAATGGACTATCCCAGCCAGGCTCTTGGCCAGTCCAAACTCCATCCTGCACTTCAGCTACAACCGTGCAGCCTACCGAACAGTGAGTACACACTGACTTAATAGTTTCTACCGACTGATTAGCAGCTGATGCTGCTGCAGCCTGAGTAACAGCGCCACCTGTTGCGGCTATTGCTGTCAATCCTCCGATTGCCAAACCTGAACCACGTAAAAAATCACGTCTATCTACAGATTTATTGGCTACTTCTGAAAGGATACTTGTCCTTTGGGAGCGTCGCGCAACCCCGTTGGTCTTTTTCCTAAGCATTTTTTCCTCCCTTGGACCATTTGGCCCTAAGTACTAACATTTACTATCAACTGTCGGGCGTCACGCAACCAGTCGTCGATAGCGGTTTCAAATTCAGTATCAAAACCGAATAGAGTCTAGATAAGCACGTGTGTGCTCAGTATCCTGAATTAATGTTTTGCTTAAATCAGGATCATTAGCTGCGTTTGCCACTGAACTTGATGCGGCTAAAGCAACGGTTGCAACTGGAGCACCAGCACCAGCTAACTTGAGAAAATCTCGACGGCTTGTTCCATCCGTGTCGTTCTTCTTAGTCATGAGAGTTCTCCTCCCCTCTTGTTATTGCGGCCAAGGGCCACATGGTTACGTGATCAAAAATCACATTACGCAGATTTCTCCGCACTCATTCGAAACGCTTCAACCTCTATTTCCATGAATAGCCTGCCGACTGAACCGACAGACGCATACAAAATAGAGGACTCCGCTGCTTCCAAATCTGTAAAAAAATGTCCTGCCCATGGACGAATATGTTTATCGAAAAACTTCAATTGCTTGCCTAATGAGACAGGAGAACCAAAGCGCCCAACAATCAGAGCAGCCATCATTTCCATCAAGCTAGCGATATTGTCTTCTGGCTCATAAACATTATTCGCCCGGGAAAGGCCCAAATTAACCATATCTCGCCTTAGAGCAGCTAAGGGCTTCTCATTCAAAAAGCCTGTTAAATAGTAACTCGCATACGGTAAAAGTTCACCACGGCCAACTCCGATGAACAGCTTATTGAATTCAATTTCCACTGAGTTAGGCTTGGAAACCTTTGAAACCCGCTTGAGGGTTTCGACGGCCTTGCCTAACTCGGATTGATCACCACTGAGTTGCGACATTTGCTCCAGTAGAATTTCGTCGGCTGGACGAGCCAAAACAAGCCCAAGAAAATTATACATGTCAGCTCTACTACGGTCTTCTTGAGAAACATCCGCCTTCTGTTTCAGGTCCATTCTTTCGTCCATTTCTATTCTATCCTGCCTGCTCACGCCGCCGCTCCGCCATAATCAAATTTCATTCGCTGGCGACGCACAGGAATGACTGGCTCCTCTTCGATGAAAACGGAAGCATCGGAACTTTCGATTATCTCTTGGTCGGAAATTTGCGCATTCGAATCAAGTGGTAGCTCTGACCGATCATTAATGCTTGGGTCTTCTCTGACTTCTACATTTTCGACCTCATCAGTCTCTCTTGAAGCCTCAGCTAATAGCTCATCATCTGCGACTTCGGGAGGCTTATCATTCTGCTTTTCTTGCTCTTTCAGAGCCAACTCCTCGATGTGCTTCAACATACCTTTACCAACCTGATACGTTGTCTCAACAAAACCAGCTCCAACGGCCGCATCTGTGAAATCTTCTCCGTAATCAACCAGACCATCTACATTTGCCAGCAACGGATTAGATAGCCAAAGTTTCTTCAAAGCCCTTCTCCTGAGACGCTCAGGAACAACGTCTTTCATGAAGACCTTAAAATCATCCCCCGGCTCGAGTGTATCAGGATCAGGCAGACCAAGCTCTTTCAGAACCTCCTCATCAGTTTTTACATCAAGCTCACCCTGAATCTCCGAAGCTCGCTTTATCTCCGCTCGACGTCTCTCCTCTTCAAACTCTTCTTTTACAGCTGATTTGCGTCTGCTCCAAAAATCACTCATTGGATGAACCCCACTTTTCTTGAGGAGGGGGCGCGATAAACATCAGATATCTGCTCAATCCGAGGATCACCAATTCCATCTTGGTGAATGTCTACCCTTTTTTTATCTCTTTTGCGTTTTACAAACGCTTCTTCAACGTGATGATTCTCTATAAAATCTCGGACCCATGCGATTAAACCGACCGGCATAGGCACCTTTTCAACAATTTCTTCACCACTATCAGTATAATCTTGAGCTTCGTATGGAGAAGCCGTGACGAGCAAAACTTCCAGAGGAATTTCAGCTCCAGCTTGCTCTCTCAGGACAACATAAACACTTGGAATTTTGGAGGCGAGGCCAGTCATATAGGCTTCTGTTTCAGCACCGTGGAGTTCAATATTTACTGTGGAAAAGTGATATTCAGTGGAATCTCCCTCAGTTCTCAAGATACGATTTTCTGCCGGTCCGGCACCAGGAAGCACAGCACTCACTGCCCATGACCATTCGGACCATTTTGTGACTCCCGGTGTCTTCCTTACCACCACCCCAACTGGCATGGATTGGTATCGCTTTGGGTTGTAGTACACTCAGGTCCTCCACTACCTTAAAGTGTTTCTATTCCTAATTGCGAACTGATTATTGTCCCTGAGAAAAGAGTAACCCCCATAATACTCATCTGTCAATTTTTTAAATCCAAAAAAAGAACATTTTCTTAATTTTTATTTGATCCGGAAATTGTAAAAAATTTTAGAGCTGGTAAATTCAATGGAAAAGGCTACTTTCTCTCCATTAAAATCGAATAGCCAAGTGTTCTGTAACTTTCCAAAGAAACTATTAGAACGTTAAGCAAGGGATTGAAAAATTGGTTGATAAAATTGAAAAACTGCTGCTTTGCGATTGCGAAGGATCGCAAAAAGTTGACAGTGCAGCCTTAGCAGACGCAACTGGCCTAAAATGCTCAAAGGTATACTCTGAATTATGCATAAAAAATCTAGACATAGTTGAGAAAGCTATTCAATCAGGTGACACAGCTATTTGCTGCGAACAACAATCTAGTATTTTTGATGAAATTGCAGCCGACATTGATAAAGACTCACCGATAGTATTTGACATAAGAGATAGGGCTGGCTGGACCGTCGATACCAAAACAGTGGTGCCAAAAATGGCCGCCCTGACAGCTGAAGCTTTGATGGAAAAACCTATCCAGAAGACAAAAGACGTTACGTCGCAAGGTCGGTGCTTGATCCTTGGTGATTGTGAATCGGTTCTTGAAGCAGCTCAAATTTTACAAGAAACTTTATCTGTTACGGCATTGCTTGATCCCAAAGATGGCGATGAAATTTTAAATGTTAATGGTTTCGACGTAGTGCTTGGCAAGATCAAGAACGCCAAAGGTAGTTTTGGAGATTTTACTATTGTTTTTGATAAATTGCAGGAATTAGTTCCTTCTGGACGCGGACCCTTCAAATGGACACACGCACAAGATGGAGCAACATCATCCTGCGATATAATATTAGACCTTTCCAAAGATGATGCATTATTTCCCGCTTCGGAGAAAAGAGATGGATATATTCGTGCAGACGTTGGTCAAAAAACCAAATTCACTTCAGCAATTCTAAATGCATCACAGCTGCAAGGGACATTTGAAAAAAGTTTATATATTAAATACGAGGCCTCTGTCTGCGCGCACAGTCGAGCCGAGAAACCTGCTTGTTCTAACTGCATAAACGTTTGTCCAACGGGAGCTATTCTTTCCAGTGGTGAAACCGTGACCATCGACCCAGGCATTTGTGCTGGATGCGGAGCTTGCGCTGCTGTTTGTCCATCTGGGGCTATTGAGTATGAGCCAGGACCAATTTCTTGGATTTTAGCTCGGTTGGGTGTGATTCAAAAATATTATAAGGGCGCGGGTGGAAAAAATCCTTATCTTTTAGTTCATGACGACCATGGAAGAGAATTGAT
This sequence comes from Rhodobacteraceae bacterium REDSEA-S34_B6, assembly GCA_001627925.1. Classification (GTDB taxonomy): domain Bacteria; phylum Pseudomonadota; class Alphaproteobacteria; order Rhodobacterales; family Rhodobacteraceae; genus Salinivivens. The sequence continues at coordinate 7,461 of LUQC01000111.1, forward strand.
TTCTTTTTTGGCCAGATACGGAGACGGCCTTCCGTCAAACGTAATTCCAATGCAATTAGATGCGATCGCCACATTTGGCCATGCTGAAGCTCTCGCTGCACATGCGTCCGGCTTTGAAGAAGTATTTCTACTTACGGGCCCAAAATCTGATACAGACACAATTTTAGGCGAAGCAGAAATAGCAAATGCTATATTTGAGAACGCCCTTCGAGTAGTTGAAGTAAATGATCCATTAGAACTCTCCAATATATTTGAGGGGCTGGCTAAGCGAGCTGATAAAACTCAGCTAAGCAAACCAATGGGAAGCAGGCGGCAAGTTACGAGGGTAGCTTCCAAAACATTAAACCCAGAAAAAGAAATTTTGCCCTTACCCGATCATGCACCGTACGGCGCCGTTCTTCTCGATAATGACAGTTGCACCCTTTGTTTATCTTGTGTCTCTCTGTGTCCTTCTGGAGCTTTGGGAGAAAACCCAGACTTACCACAACTTCGATTTCAAGAAGATGCATGTTTACAGTGCGGATTATGCTCAAACATTTGCCCTGAAAACGCAATCTCTTATGAAAAACGCCTTAATCTATCAAACTCCGCTCTGGAGCAAACCATTCTAAAGGAAGAAGAGCCGTTTGCTTGTATAGAGTGCGGCAGCTTGTTTGGGGTAAAATCATCCGTTGAGCGCATAATTGATAAGCTTGCAGGAAAGCATTCAATGTTTTCAAATTCAGATGCAGCAAAACTAATTCAGATGTGTGATGACTGTCGAATTAATGCCCAGTACCATTCGGACAATAACCCGTTTGCCGGCGGTGAGCGCCCAAGAGTGCGGACAACAGAAGATTACCTTTCAAAGCGCAAAGATCACTGATGTTTTACAGGTTCACCCAAATCTGCGGGCGGGATATTTTGCACATATGCAATTATCGCCTGGAGTTCATTTAGATTTAATTCGATCGGCACAATTGGCGCAGGTCTACTATCATCGAATGGCTCAGTCACGTCGGGTATTATTGTAAAAGCTGGATGAGGCCGAAGGAGGTAAAAACCACTAAACCTCAAATCCCAATCATCAAAAGTTCTTAGAGCAAAGAATGATGGCGTTGATCCGATAGAGTTTTTACGGCCTTTTTCGACAACATGACACCGCGCACATTTTTGTTGAGATTGCTCTAAGCCTAGTTTTGCATCACCAGAAAGTCTAACTTGCCTTATCGCCACTTCTTCCATTTCTAATGAAACAAAAACGGGCTCATCATTTTCTTGAATAGATGAAATAGTTTTCTTACCAACGTCACTTTTTAACCAATTCAAAAACTTCTGCGAGTAATTATTTTCTTCAATAACATCAATTTTAAATACTATATCACCCATCTTAAGAAACGCCCGACCTGAATTCTTCGAAATTGCGATCATTGCAGAGTCAGAGACTAATTTAACCGATATTTGAGTTTTTAACTTGAAGCGAGGAATAATATAATCAAAAAATCCGGAGGCAATCAACGAATTCGGGGCGCTCATTGTAACAATGCGTTCTTCGGCATTTACATAGCTGAGGCTTGTAACCAGCAAAATAACAGAGCATATATATTTAACTATTCGCATGAAAACCTTAAATGGCTGTAATTGGCTATGTTTAAGATTAGTATTCGAATTAAAAAGCGAGTAATTTGGGAGAACAAGATGAACGATGATTTTAATATGTCAATGCGTAAATTTTTGAAGCAGGTGGGAGTAACCTCTCAAAAAGCCATAGAAGATGCATTGCGCGATGCAAATAATGGTGAATATATAGTAGAGGCAAAAATTACTATTAAAGATATTGGGATGGAGCATACGGTTTCCGGCACAATTAAAAATGGAGATTAAAAAGTGGCTCTTACCAGAGAAAGTGTTATCGAGGCATTAAAGACCATTCAGGGCCCGAAGGGTCAGGATATCGTAACTGGCGGAGAAGTGCGAGCTCTGGATGTTGGTGAAAAAGATGTGCGATTTGTTTTAGAAATTGATCAGTCGCTTGCCGATGAATACTCCAAAATTAAGGACGCATCCGAAATTGCACTTAAAAAACTTGGTGTCAGCGAAGTTTCAATAGTGCTCACGGCACATGCTTCACAAAAAGCTCCGCCTGACTTGAAGCCAAACAGAAAATCGGAACCAAAGGGTCCAGAAAAAATACCTGGAGTAGATCGCGTTTTAGCAGTCGCATCAGGAAAAGGTGGGGTTGGCAAATCTACTGTAAGCTCTAATCTTGCCTGCGCTCTAGCAGCCCAAGGCAGGCGCGTTGGTCTGCTGGATGCCGATGTTTATGGGCCATCCCAACCAAGGATGCTTGGAGTCTCAGGAAGGCCTTCCAGTCCTGATGGAAAAACTATCCTCCCACTTCGGAACCACGGCGTTACTATGATGTCAATCGGCCTTATGACAAATGAAGACCAGGCAGTTGTATGGCGCGGTCCAATGTTAATGGGGGCACTCCAGCAAATGATGATGCAGGTTCAGTGGGGAGCTTTAGATGTTTTAATTGTCGACTTGCCACCAGGAACTGGTGACGTGCAAATGACCCTCGCCCAGAAAACAGAAGTAAGCGGTGCAATAATCGTTTCTACTCCTCAAGACGTTGCTCTCATTGATGCCAGAAAAGGTATCGATATGTTCAACCAGCTCAATGTACCCATTCACGGTATGATTGAAAATATGTCTACTCACATATGTCCTAAGTGCGGGCATGAAGAACACGTATTTGGACATGGTGGCGTGCGTAAAGAAGCTGAGAAAATAGGTGTGCCCGTACTTGCAGAAGTGCCGCTACATCTTGATATAAGATCTGCCTCTGACGGTGGGGTTCCAATAGTAGTGTCTGACCCAAGCTCCCCACAAGCTAACGTTTTTAACGCATTAGCAAAATCAATGGTCGAAAAAGGGCAAGCTTGACAATGTCTTTAGTGTTTCCCCCTCTAATGCATGGTTACGAGTTGGACAAACCTGGTCATGATCCATTTGAGGTAGCTAAAAGCAAGGCAATTCAAGGGGTTGAGGCTGGTCTTGTGGTCTATAATCTTACTCATGAAGCTCTTAGAGCCACTTTTATTTTTACTCCAGAAGTTTCACTCAACCAAGCAATGATTATGTTGCCAATATGCGGTATTGGCTTTCAAAATGCTCTGGGGGCTCTGGCTCCCCCTGAAGTTGCTGTTCACTTGCTCTGGAGTGGAGGTATTTTAATCAATGGAGCTCGTTGTGGGAAATTAAGGGTGTCGGCAAACCATCAAGATCCAATAAAGGTACCAGATTGGCTTTGTGTTGGGTTAGAATTAGACTTATGGCCAGCTTCCGAGAATATGGGAGAAACTCCAAACGAAACAGCACTATACGCAGAGGGATGCTCAGAGGTTGACGCTTCTACATTACTCGAAGCTTGGGCGCGCCATACTTTGAACTGGTTGACCAGATGGGAAGCAGATGGGGTAAGAACGGTTCACAACGAGTGGCGTGGCCTTGCACATGGGATTGGAGAAAAACAAACCTACATGAAAGACTCAAACGCAGTCTTTATGGGAGTGGATGATAATTTTGGTATGTTATTAAGAGATGACGACGGAACGACATCAAACATACCTTTAACAACCTTACTTGAGGAATAAACATGAAATTAGCTAGAGCCATTCATTTCGATGAAAGTGATACCCGTGTATACAGTAACTCTGCTCGTACCGGTGAATGGTGTGTTTCAGGTGGGTTCGAATTTTCTAATTGGTCGGAAGCTGATTTAGACGGAAAGGCTAAACAAGCTTTTTCAAATGGATGGTTTGGACTAGAAACTTCAGGGCGAGTAACCTTTGTTGCTGTTGCAAAGGTTACCTCACAAGAAGTATCGCATCTTGAAGGACTTTTAGCTGATCATTTTGTAACATACTATGGCGCTCCTAGTAAGGAGCTTGCAATCCCCGTAGCAAGTGATGAATTGCAGGCTATGGCTGATCTTTGTGACGAACATGACGACAATACTTTATTGGTCGTTTCTCGAGAACTGACCGAAGCAGGAGTAAAAGAAACATTTCGTATAATAGATCCTGAAGAAGCCGGGCTGGATCAATTTGCTATTCATGGAAGCCTCGATGAATGATATATGGTACGGTATCTTACAAGCGTTTCAGCTTATATATACTTTAGATCAAGATTTAATTGATATCTCCGTAAGATCTCTTAAAGTTACACTTTCAGCCTTGGTGATAAGTTCATTATTTGCATTGCCACTTGCAGCAGTTTTAGCTGTAAAAAGGTTTAAATTTAGACGATTTATAATAGCACTCCTGAACGCTCTTATGGGACTTCCACCTGTAGTAGTAGGCCTAATAGTATACATACTTTTATCCCGTTCAGGGCCTTTTGGCGTTTTGGATTTACTCTACACAACAGCTGCCATGGTTATCGCACAGATAGTCATAATAACGCCTTTGATTACCTCAATTGCACACCAGTCGCTACGAGAATTATGGTCTGAATATCATGACCTGCTGATTTCTATGAATACCTCTCACATACAAAGAATTAAGACATTATTATGGGATGCTCGTAGAGCACTTTTAACAGCTTCCCTGGCGGGGTTTGGGCGTGCAATAGGAGAAGTTGGTGCAATTATGATAGTGGGTGGAAATATAGATAACGCGACGCGTGTACTAACGACAGCAATAGCGCTAGAAACATCTAAAGGCGATTTCGCATTAGCGCTCGCATTGGGATTTGTTCTTATTCTAATTGCTATTGCGTTAAACTTGGCGACGCATTGGCTTAGTAAAACAGAAAGAGAGGGCCGTTGGTAATGTTCCCTCTAATTGCAGAAAATTTAGTAGTGGAGTTCAATGGAAAACACATTCTTGGCCCTATAGACCTTACGGTTAACAAAGGCGATATTTCGTTAATTCTTGGGCCTAATGGATCTGGGAAAACCACCCTTTTGAAAAGCTTACATGGCATAATGAAACTAAAACGCGGCTCAATTAAATGGTCTTGTTCAAATAATTCTAGCATGAAAAAACAAATGTTTGTTTTTCAAACCCCGATCATGCTCCGCAGATCGGTTTTTGAAAATTTAACTTACCCACTTTTACTTCGAAAAGTTTCAAACTCAAAAGCACATAGATTAGCCACTGAGTGGGTAGAAAAGATTGGTTTAAAAGAAATCATGCACATTTCCGCTACCAGATTATCAGGCGGAGAAAAACAAAAATTAGCGCTTGCACGAGCATTAATCATAGAACCAGAAATGTTATTTTTAGATGAACCCAGCGCGTCATTGGACGGCAAAACAACCGTCGAGATTGAGAACCTGCTTAAAAGTTGCACAAAAAACGGAACAACTATTATGATGTCAACACATGATATTGGTCAAGCAAAACGATTGGCAAAAAATATCCTCTTTTTGAATAAAGGGATTTTAGAAAGCAATCAATTAACCGAGACTTTTTTTCTCGAACCAACGTCTCCGAATGCCCAAAAATTTATAACAGGTGAGATCGTTGAATGATGAGATTTTTTAAGCAAATTTGTGCGCCAATTTTTATACTTATTGCGACAACTGCTAATGCGGATAATATTAAGTTGGCCGTAACCACTTCATTTAATAATTCTGGGTTAAGCGACGTGCTACTGCCAAAAATTAAGTCTGATATTGGCTTGAACATTAAATTACTTGTGGTGGGCACCGGGCAAGCACTCCGACTTGGAGCTGCAGGCGATGTTGATGCAATTTTAGTGCACTCAAAAAAAGCCGAAGAGCAATTTGTAACAGATGGATATGGCCTTCACAGGCGAGAAATTATGTACAACGACTTTGTAATAATTGGACCAAAACATGATCCAGCAATTGTGAGAAATTCTAAAAGCGTTCGTGAGGCCTTAACTTTAATAAGCCAAACTCCTGCCTCGTTTGTAAGCAGGGGCGATGATAGTGGAACGCATAAAATGGAAGTTGGTTTATGGAAATATAGTGGTCTCGATCCAGACAAATTTGGGAAATGGTATAAATCTGTCGGGTCAGGTATGGGAGCATCATTGAACGTAAGCGCGAGCATGGGTGCATATATTCTTTCAGACAGAGCAAGTTGGTTAAACTTCAAAAATAAATCTGACTTAGAGATTTTGTTTGAAGGGGATAAGCTTCTATTCAATCAATACTCCTTCATTCCAATAAACCCAAGTCTTCATACACATGTAAAATATCAATTAGTGGAAAAGCTCGAGAATTGGCTAACCTCTACGAGAGCTAAAAGAATGATAAATGGCTATGAAATTGATGGACAAGCCTTGTTTACATTTAATGCTGAGCCAAAATGAAATCTAACAAGTTGTACCTTTTGGCATAATACTTACTTTTATAATTAATGTGTTTATTTCAAATTTAGTTTTGTACAATTCGTGTAAGCTTCAGTATACTTTCGAAAAAGTTATGAGGCTATAATGCCAAAGGTGGAAATAAACTCTGTATCGAAACAAAACCCTCACTCTTTGAGTGAATATCGAGAAAACGTTCTCGAAGTTGCAATTGGTCGTCAAATACGGATCTATCGAAAACAAAGGGAAATAACAGTATCTGATCTATCAAAGATGACGGGCTTATCTACTGGCATGTTGTCAAAAATTGAAAATGGCAATACGTCTCCTTCACTTTCCACATTACAAACATTATCCAATGCCCTTTCAATTCCAATGACGGCTTTCTTTAAGCAATTTGAGCAAGAGCGAGAATGCATTCATACGAAAGCAAACGAAGGTGTTGAGGTTGAGGGAGAAGGAACTAGAGCGGGGCATCAGTATAATTTGCTCGGTCACTTAGGATCTAATGATAGTGGAGTAATCGTCGAGCCGTATCTAATTGAGCTTACCAGTGAAACCGACACATTCAAGACATTTCAGCATGGCGGCTTAGAGACTATTTATATGTTAGCTGGTGAAATAACTTATCGGCATGGTGAGGGCGTATATAAGCTTAAGCCTGGAGATACATTGTTCTTTGATGCTAATACACCGCACGGGCCTGAGACTCTTGATAAACTTCCAGCTCGATTTTTGTCAATTATCTCTTATCCGCTAGACAAATAACTAATAACCAATGAAAACTAAATATTACTTCAATAGCTTACAGAAAAGTTATTTACATAGTTGAGACCGGGCTAAAAATGCCCGGTCTCGTTACTTTTAGAATTTAGAAGATTTTTTCGCTTCTGAGCTTTGCCCAACAACAAGAACAAAAACACATATCGCTGCTGCAATTAAAGTTGTAATGCCTGGAAGGGCTGTTCCCCATCCCATAAACATCGCTCCATCAACAACAGACCATGAAGCTTCACTATATGGAAACATCTCTTTTCCTTTCTATTTGTTTACTCAGCGGGCGGCGCTGATTGCGCAATGCCTTCTGGATATCCTTGAGCTGGAACTTTAACGGTATCCATTCCAGCCTCTTCTGCTCCTGCAGGTACTCTAAGCATGCCAAACATATTCAAAATGTATGAAGCTATGTATCCTGGAACAAAACCAAGCAAAACGAATACTATCGCACCAACTATTTGTCCGTATAAGGTGATTGTTGGAACTCCAGCATCTCCTCCAAGAGCGGGAAAGCCAGATCCAAAAATCCCCAGCAATACGACACCATATACGCCGATCGTACCGTGGACTGTGACCGCACCAACTGCATCATCAATTCCTCGACGTTCTAACCACGTTGCGCAGTATTTCAAAATCACTCCAGCGGAAAAAGCGATTATGAAGGTTAGTGCCGGATAGTAAAGATCCAAGCCAGATGCTGTTGAGATAATTCCGGCAAGGGCACCAGACATCATCCAGAATGGGTCTTTGGTCATTACCCATGCGCCAATTATACCACCCGCAATAGCCATCAATATATTAAAAGCTAGCGCTGAAAAGGTTATCGGGGTGCCATAAATAGTACTCGGCATATGCCCATACCACGACCATGCTTCACCCGGTAAAATAACGCACGCCATCAAGAAGCCCCAAAAACCCACGATAATGAACATCAGTCCAATCACTGTGAGCGGTAAATTGTGACCAGCAATATGGTTTGCAGTCCCGTCAGCATTGAATTTGCCTATGCGTGGACCCAAGTTGATCAGAACTCCCAAAGCGAAGAAACCTGCAACAGCGTGCACTAAGCCAGCAGCTCCAAAGTCATGAACTCCAAACTGTGTAACTAACCAACCATCGGCATGCCAGCCCCAAGCAGCAGCCACGACCCAGGCAAATGAACCTAGAATAACCGCTAGTATAACAAAACCTACGGTTTGGATTCGCTCAATTACCGAACCAGACATAATCGATGCTGTTGTAGCCGCAAATAAGGCAAAAGCTCCAAAGAAAACACCAGAAGCCTGATCAGCAACATTTGGACCCATATACTGGGCAGATTCGCCCCAACCCCAAGCTATTGCGTTTGCATAGGCTGCACCAGAAATCCCATTTGGACCCTCGCTGAAGGTTAACCCTGTCGGAAAACCCCAGTATACCCACCATCCAAAGAAGTAAAAGGTTGGTATCATAAACGCAAATGCAAGCAAGTTTTTAGTACCTGATGACAATACATTTTTGGCCCTCGACGCCCCCATCTCATACGCTAAAAATCCAGCGTGAATTATGATCATGAGTGGGATCGACAAATAGTAAAAAACTTCGGCGAAACCTGTATTTGTAACGCCTGCACTGCTTTGAAGTGCAGCAACTTGTGCGGTTAATTCCGCAATTTGACTTTCCATTTTCAGCTCCCTATTAGCTCAAATTGTAATCATACCTATAGTATAACGTTTTCACTCAAACACTAAAAGTGGTAAAAGATAAAGTATTTTTTTCCATAAATTAACTATTATTTCCTGAGAGTTGAAAAATATTCACAAACATGCATTCTAGGGAAACTTTTCAGTGTTTTATGGTATTTCAAATTGCAGGAGGATGAAAAAATGAGAAAAAGAGTAGCTGTGGTTGGGGCTGGTCCCTCAGGCTTAGCGGTCCTTCGTGCTTTTCAAACTGCAAAGGCAAATGGCGATGAGATCCCAGAGGTAGTTTGTTTCGAGAAGCAAGAGAATTGGGGCGGTTTGTGGAATTATACTTGGCGTACTGGCCTTGACCAATACGGTGAGTCAGTTCATGGATCTATGTATAGGTATCTATGGTCTAACGGTCCTAAAGAGGGATTAGAGTTTGCAGATTACTCTTTCGAGGAACATTTTGGAAAGCAGATTGCAAGCTACCCACCTAGATCAGTTCTTTTTGATTATATTGAGGGCCGGATTAAGAAAACTGAAGTGCGAGACTGGATTAAATTTTCTACAGCCGTTAAAAATGTTGAGCAGTCTGATGGCGGTTTTGCGGTAACTACATGTGATTTAACAACTTCAAAAACAAATGTTGGATATTTTGATCACGTGATTGTTTGCTCAGGTCATTTTAGCACGCCGAATATGCCTAGCTTTGACGGATTTGAACGATTTCCAGGCCGTATCCTCCATGCCCATGACTTCCGTGACGCAACAGAATTCCAAGGGAAAGATGTCCTCCTTATAGGCACTAGTTATTCTGCAGAGGATATTGGCAGTCAGTGCTGGAAGTATGGCGCCAAGTCTATAACAGTTAGTCATCGAACTGCTGCCATGGGGTATGACTGGCCCACAAATTGGGAAGAGGTCCCTTTGCTGACAAAGGTCGATGGTCAAACAGCTTACTTTAAAGATGGATCCTCAAAGACTATTGATGCAATTGTATTATGTACAGGATACTTGCATTATTTCCCATTCATGGAAGATAAGCTGAGACTAGTTACCGCGAATAGGTTAGCAACTGCCGATCTTTATAAGGGAGTAGCTTTCATACATAACCCAAAAATACACTACATAGGAATGCAGGATCAGTGGTTTACTTTCAATATGTTTGACGCCCAAGCTTGGTGGTCGAGGGATGTAATTATGGGCAGAATTGACCTGCCTACCCAAGAAGTTATGATCAGCGATGTAAACGATCGCGTGGCTCGTGAAGATGCTGGGCAGGATGATTATGACGCTATTTGGTATCAGGGCGATTATGTAAAGGAATTAATCGATGAGACTGACTACCCGTCTTTTGATGTTGAGGGTGCATGTAAAGTTTTTAAGGAATGGAAAGGACATAAGAAGAAGAATATTATGACCTTTAGAGATAATTCTTACAAGTCTGTAATCACGGGCTCAATGGCACCGATACATCACACTCCATGGAAAGATGCGATGGACGATACTATCGAAAGCTATTTAATGAATTAGGCAAATCATTTAAATCGATTAAAAAATAATCAGTATTAATTAACTCAAATGAAAATTTTATTCATGCCGATTGTTATTCCTGTATAGATGCTTATAAAGGTGTCTGTCATTGTTCTGCGTTGTGGACAAGGTCTGATAAAAAAAATGGAGCAGGTTGATGTGTGGCATTGTAGGATTGTTTTTAAAGGATATCAGTTTAGAAGCTAATCTCGGTAATCTTCTAAGTGACATGCTGATTTCTATGAGTGACAGAGGGCCCGATAGTGCAGGGATCGCGATCTACGCCGATAAAGAAACTGGCAGATCTAAGTTCACCATACAATCCGAAAACGCTAAAACAGATTTTGCGGCTTTACCCAATTATCTAAGCAAGCATCTGAATTGCAACGTAGAGACCAAAGTTAACGATACCCATTCAGTAGTCAAAATAGATGAAAGCGCGACGAGTAAATTCTCAGAAGTTTTAGCATCTTTCAATCCAGAAATACGAATAATGAGCCGTGGCTCATCATTAGAAATTTACAAGGAAGTTGGATTGCCTAAGCAAGTAACCCAACGGTTCAATATTCCGCAGATGTCTGGACGGCACGGCATCGGTCACACCCGAATGGCAACAGAATCTGCTGTCACGACTATGGGAGCTCACCCATTCAATACTGGTCTAGATCAATGCCTTGTTCACAATGGATCTCTATCTAATCACAACTCTTTACGCCGAAGGTTGAGAAGAGAGGGTGTCCATATAGAGACAGAAAATGATACCGAGGTAGGAGCTGCCTATCTGACTTGGAAAATGCAAAACGGTGCAACCTTAGGCGAAGCGTTAGAAAGTTCTTTGGAGGATTTGGATGGGTTTTTTACCTTTGTAGTGGGAACAGAGGATGGATTTGGGGTTGTTCGAGATCCTATAGCTTGCAAACCAGCGGTTATGGCAGAAACTGATCAATATGTCGCCTTCGGCAGTGAATATCGGGCATTGGTAAATTTACCAGAAATTGAAACTGCCCATGTTTGGGAACCAGAGCCTGCAACAGTATATTTTTGGAAACACTAAAATGTTAGAATTTGACCTTCAAGAAAATGGACTCCGAAAGCTAAATAGTGCGTTGCATGATCAGAAAGAGAATAGCAATCAGACAGTTTGGAAAGTAACAAATCCAAAGGGGAGCCACTCAATTGCTGTTGGAATAGACGCACCCATCGAAGTAAACATTGAAGGCTCAACAGGGTATTATTGCGGCGGAATGAATAAGCAGGCCAACATAAACGTTAAAGGTTCAGTGGGCCCTGGTGTAGCAGAAAACATGATGAGTGGCAAAGTTGTAATTGACGGCGATGCCAGCCAGTATGCTGGGGCTACCGGCCACGGGGGCCTCTTAGTCATAAAGGGCAATGCCTCTTCACGCTGTGGAATTTCAATGAAAGGAATAAATATCGTCGTTCACGGAAATATTGGACACATGTCTGCCTTCATGGCTCAGTCCGGTAACCTGGTGGTTTGCGGTGATGCAGGAGATGCACTCGGAGACAGCCTTTACGAAGCGAAATTATTCGTAAGAGGGAAGGTAAAAAGTCTGGGAGCTGATTGTGAAAAGAAAGAAATGCGGCCTGAGCACCTAGAGCTACTCGAACAGTTACTTTCCGACGCTGAGTGCGATGCGAAACCTGAGGAATTTACTAGATATGGGTCTGCAAGAAAATTGTATAATTTTAATATTGATAATTCAGATGCATATTGAGGATGGGTAAAATGAATAAAATTGGAAAAACAAAAATACCACATACAACTCCAAGATACTCAGCAACATTCTCAAACGACATAAATAGCGATATACGCCGTGCTGCTGCCACAGGCATATATGACATTAGAGGTGGAGGAGCTAAAAGAAAACTTCCGACCTTTGACGATTTATTATTTCTGGGAGCCTCTATTTCGAGATACCCGTTGGAAGGTTATCGAGAAAAATGCGAAACAAGCGTAACGATAGGGACGCGGTATGCTAAAAATCCAATCGAATTAGATATCCCGATCACAATAGCTGGTATGAGTTTCGGTGCCCTTTCAGGACCTGCAAAAGAAGCTCTAGGCAGAGGTGCATCTGCAGCAGGGACCTCAACTACGACGGGGGACGGTGGGATGACCCCAGAGGAACGCGGGCACTCATCAAAACTAGTTTATCAATACCTTCCATCACGTTACGGCATGAATCCAGATGACCTGCGTAAAGCTGATGCTATTGAAATAGTAGTGGGTCAAGGAGCAAAACCCGGTGGTGGTGGCATGCTATTAGGTCAGAAAATTTCAGATCGTGTTGCTGAAATGAGAAATCTGCCAACCGGAATAGACCAGCGTTCTGCATGCAGACATCCTGACTGGACCGGTCCGGATGATCTTGAGATTAAAATATTAGAGCTTCGCGAAATTACGGGTTGGAAAGTCCCGATCTACGTAAAAGTAGCTGGAGCACGTCCCTACTACGACACCACTTTAGCCATCAAAGCTGGCGCAGACGCGATCGTCTTAGACGGAATGCAAGGCGGAACGGCCGCTACTCAAGATGTTTTTATCGAGCATGTAGGGCAGCCAACTCTCGCAATTGTGCGCCCAGCTGTGCAAGCACTCCAGGATTTAGGAATGCACCGTGAAGTTCAGTTGATACTTTCAGGCGGCATTCGTAATGGAGCCGATGTCGCCAAAGCATTAGCTTTGGGTGCAGATGCAGTTGCTATTGGTTCTGCAGCATTGATTGCTTTAGGGGATAATGATCCAATTTATGAAGAAGAGTACAATAAACTTGGAACAACTGCAGGGGCTTACGACGACTGGCATGAGGGTATGGATCCTGCAGGCATTACTACACAGGATACTGAGCTAATGAAGCGGTTCGATCCTATCGAGGGTGGCCGAAGATTGCGAAATTATCTTAAGGTCATGACTTTGGAAGCTCAAACAATAGCTAGGGCTTGCGGCAAAAATCATTTGCATAATTTAGAGCCAGAAGATTTAGTTGCTCTTACAATAGAGGCTGCTGCTATGGCTCAAGTACCTCTTGCAGGAACAGATTGGTATCCTGGAAAGCCAGGAACGTCATATTAAAGCTGATTGACGAGCAGATTGCAGCTGAATGAATTAGATTAGGAGAATATAATGACGAAAGACTTAGCAGCATTTGCCAAAGAAAAAGGCGTAAAATATTTTATGATATCATACACTGATCTGTTTGGAGGTCAGCGAGCTAAGCTTGTGCCAACTCAGGCAATTGCGGATATGCAAGATGAAGGTGCAGGTTTCGCAGGCTTTGCGACGTGGTTAGACTTTACGCCTGCACATCCAGATATGCTAGCAGTTCCCGATCCAAATAGTGTTATTCAGCTTCCCTGGAAACCGGAAGTTGCTTGGGTAGCGGCAAATTGTGTTATGGACGGTAAGTATGTCGCCCAGGCTCCACGCAATGTTTTGCGTCGGCTTATAGATCAAGCTGCAGCCGACGGAATGCATGTAAAGACAGGAATCGAGGCTGAATTTTTCTTGTTATCACCGGATGGATCACAAATTTCAGACGAATACGACACTGCCTCTAAGCCATGCTATGATCAACAGGCGGTGATGCGTCGATATGACGTTATAAAAGAAATTTGTGATTATATGCTCGAGTTGGGCTGGGGTCCTTATCAAAATGACCATGAAGATGCTAATGGCCAATTTGAAATGAATTGGGAATTTGATGATACTTTAGCTACTGCAGACAAACATAGCTTCTTTAAATTTATGACAAAATCCGTGGCTGAAAAACATGGTTTCCGTGCGACTTTTATGCCGAAACCCGTTGAAGGTTTAACTGGAAACGGATGTCATGCTCATATATCCGTTTGGGATGCCCCGGGGTCTAAAGCAAAGACAAATGTGTTTGCAACTACCCCGAGTACGGATAGCCAAACGTCTGAACTAGGGCTATCAGAAAAAGGACGACATTTCCTTGGCGGTATAATGAAGCATGCTTCGGCTTTTGCAGCAATTACTAACCCTACAGTTAATAGCTATAAGAGAATAAATGCCCCTAGAACTATGTCAGGAGCAACCTGGGCACCCAATTCAGTCACATGGACTGGGAATAACAGAACTCATATGGTTCGTGTGCCAGGACCAGGCCGCTTTGAACTGAGGTTAGCAGACGGAGCGACAAATCCCTATCTGCTGCAGGCAGTAATAATTGCAGCTGGTCTATCGGGAGTAAAATCCGAAGCTGATCCGGGTAAACGTTACGATATAGACATGTATGCTCAGGGCCATATGGTCAGAGGTGCACCCAAATTACCGCTAAATATGCTTGATGCACTGCGCGCATATGACAAAGATAAAGGTCTTAAGGAAGCGATGGGTAAAGAGTTCTCGGAAGCTTATTTGAAACTTAAGATGGAAGAATGGAACTCTTTCGTTTCACATTTTTCATCTTGGGAAAAGGAAAACACCCTAGACATCTAAAATCTGAGTATCCAAGTCACCGAGTGAACTAAACACTACAAATAAGGCGTCTGCTTATGCTGTCTTTAACATTTGGCCTGGTAGCTGCGCTTTGCTGGGGTCTTCATGATTTTATTATCAGAATTCTTAAGCAACCAAGAGGGATTTATGCCTCTATAGCTGCTGTTCTATTTTTCGGATGTTTGTTTCAAAGTCCAGTGGTAATTCTCTACGCAGATTTTTCTAAGATATCATATATTGCGTTATCACTTTCAGTAGTTTCCGGATCATTTTTTGCACTTGCTGGGATAGCTTTATACAAAGCCTTTGTAATTGGGCCAATAAAGCTGGTTGCACCGATTGTTGGCGCATATCCCGTTTTCTCCTTAATTTTCTCTGGTCTAAATGGAAACCTACCAACCTATATACATTTTGGGGCAGTAATTATAATAGTCATCTCTACAGGATACGTAGCTGCTTCCAAAGACGAAAACCAGGGGTCGCTATCAAACAAAAAATCAGCAATTTTTTGGGCAATAGCATCAAGTTTCAGCTTTGCCTCAAGTTTTGCTCTAGGACAGTATGCTTCGAATTTAAGCGATCAGTATGCACTTTTGCTCCCAAATCGCGTCTCTGCTCTTATAGCTTTAATTTTTATTGCCAAATACCTAACTATGCCTATCGTCCCGGATTTATCTGAATGGAGAATCTTTGCCTTTATGGCATTACTAGATGCCATAGCTCAAGGCTTCGTAATTAGCTCAGGCAAACTAGAATTTCCGGTTTTTGCATCTATCAGCGCATCGTTATTCGGCCTGGTCACAATCTTACTAGCGGCAATCATCCTAAGGGAAAGGATTTACCCAAAGCAGTGGATAGCCATATTGTTCGTTTTTTTTGGATTGACTATACTGTCATATTAAGCAGTTAAATCGACTGGTTCCTCAACATTATTTGCCCTACAAGCAGCTGTTAATGTATTAGCTAGCAGACAGGCTATTGTCATTGGTCCTACGCCCCCTGGAACGGGAGTGATGGCACCTGCGACAGCTGAGCAGCTGTCATAGTCGACATCACCGACAAGACGTGTACCACCTTCCGGTTTATCAATACGATTGATGCCCACATCAATTAAAGTAGCACCCTCTTTGATCCAATCCCCAGGAACCATCTCTGCACGGCCAACAGCCGCAACTACGATATCAGCTCGTTTAACTACATCTTTTAAATCTTTAGTTCTAGAGTGTGCTATTGTTACAGTACAGCTGTCTCCGAGTAATAACTGTGCCATGGGCTTTCCAACAATGTTAGATCGACCAATTACAACTGCATCCAATCCAGACAAAGAACCATGATAATCACGTAACATCATCAAACACCCCAAAGGTGTGCATGGTATCATTGATTTTTGGCCAGTACCAAGCATCCCAACATTAGAAATGTGAAACCCATCAACATCCTTTTGAGGTGCGATGGAATTGATGACCAAATCTTCATTTAAATGACTAGGAAGCGGTAATTGAACTAATATACCATGCACATCAGGATCTTCATTCAATTTTGATATTAGCTTCAGCAAGTCACTTTCAGAAGTGGAAGCATCTAATTTATGCTCATATGAATTCATACCAGCTTCGGCGGTTTGCTTGCCTTTAGATCGAACGTATACTTGGCTGGCTGGGTCTTCACCGACCAAAACCACGGCTAAACCTGGCTTTATACCATAATCTTTCTTAAGTTTTGCTACACCTTCGGCGACCTTATTTCGTACTCTCAAAGAAAATTCTTTTCCATCAATCACATCCGCAGACATAGCTTATTTTCCTTTTTGATTTGATTTATTTGGTAAACTAAAATTGCTAGGTTAGATCAGAACAATCCCTCTATCTGACCAGTTTCATTCAGCATAATACTCTCTGAAGCAGGTTTTGATGGCAGTCCAGGCATAGTCATTATTTCGCCACAAATTACTACGATAAAACCAGCCCCCGCACTTAGTCTCACTTCGCGCACCGGTACAGAGTGGCCAGTTGGCGCACCTCTCCTGTTCGGATCAGTTGTAAAGCTATACTGTGTTTTGGCCATACAAACCGGTAAATTGCCGTAACCAGCAGTTTCCCATTCCTTCAATTGGTTTCGAATTTTAGCATCAGCCAAAACCTCATCCGCACGATAAATGCGTTTTGCTATTGTTTCAATTTTTCCAAGTAAAGACATCTCATCATTATACAATGGTGCAAAGTTTCCAATTTCAGAGTCTGCTATTTCTGCTATCCGTTCAGCTAGGTCTACTGTTCCCGCAGAACCTTTCTCCCAGTGCTTGCACAAAATTGCTTCAGAACCCATATCCGTTACATAGTGTTGTACAGCTTTCACCTCTGCATCAGTGTCTGTAACGAAATGGTTGATAGCCACAACAACTGGAACTCCAAAAGATTTAACATTTTCAATATGCCTTCCCAGGTTTGGACAGCCTTGAATGACGGCATCCACATTCTCATTTCCCAGGTCTGACTTAGCAACGCCACCATTCATTTTCATGGCTCTAATTGTAGCCACAACAACTACAACCGATGGGGCCAAGCCTGCTTTTCGACATTTTATGTTCATAAACTTTTCGGCGCCTAAGTCTGCACCAAAACCTGCCTCTGTTACCACATAATCTGCAATTTTTAATGCTGTAGTTGTGGCCATGACAGAGTTACAGCCGTGCGCAATATTTGCAAAAGGTCCACCATGTACAAATGCTGGATTATTCTCAAGAGTCTGAACCAAATTTGGCTGCATTGCATCTTTTAACAGAACAGTCATAGCACCATCAGCCTTAATATCGCGACAATATATCGGGGTTTTGTCCCGTCTGTATGCAACAATTATATCACCTAGGCGCTTTTTAAGATCGTCTAAATCAGTTGCAAGGCATAATATCGCCATGACCTCGGATGCTACAGTAATATCAAATCCAGTTTGCCGAGGAAACCCATTGGATACTCCACCGAGGGACGTAACAATGTCTCTAAGAGCCCGATCATTCATGTCCATAACTCGCCGCCAGGCTACTCGTCTCTCATCAATTTCTAGAGCGTTACCCCAGTAAATATGATTATCAATCATAGCAGCCAATAAATTATGAGCAGACGTTATTGCATGAAAGTCTCCGGTAAAATGAAGGTTCATTTCTTCCATTGGGACTACTTGCGCATATCCCCCACCAGCAGCCCCCCCTTTCATACCAAAACAAGGGCCAAGAGAGGCCTCTCTGATGCAAATAGCTGCTCTTTTACCAATGCGATTTAACCCATCCCCTAAACCCACAGTAGTAGTAGTTTTTCCCTCACCTGCAGGTGTTGGATTAATTGCTGTAACCAAAATAAGCTTTCCATTATCATTTTTCTGCACCGAATTGATAAAATCTTGGCTAACTTTGGCTTTATCATGACCATATGGAAGCAAATGTTCAGATGGAATTCCAAGCTTAGACCCAATTTCTTGTATAGGCCGTTTTTGAGCTTCTCGCGCAATTTCGATGTCTGACTTATAACTCACCTTGAATATTCCTTTTGATAAATTAGTTTGCGATGCTCTCAACTTTAACGGCGCTAAATTTGAACTCTGGGATTTTGCCATATGGATCCAAGGCAGGGTTTGTAAGAATGTTGGCTGCCGCTTCTACATAAGCAAACGGTAAGAAAACCATGTCTTCCGCTATTGCCCTATCTGCTCGGGCCATTATCGTTATACTCCCACGCTTTGTTGAAAGCTTAACGTGCTCCCCTGGCTGCACTCCTAGAAGATCCATTGTTTTGGGATTTAAAGAACAATTTGCCTCTGGCTCTACAGCATCAAGTACACTAGCGCGACGAGTCATTGAACCAGTATGCCAATGCTCAAGCTGGCGACCGGTCGTTAAAACCATTGGGAAATTGGCATCTGGTATGTCATCTGGAGGTATTACACTAGCCGGTGCAAAACGGGCTTTACCACCTCCTCTTGGAAATCCATTTCCAAAGACTATTGACTGTCCTGGATCATCAAATGATAAAGATGGATAAGTCACAGCCCCTTCATTTTCTAACCTTTCCCACGTGATATTATCAAGAGACCTCATATTTAATTTCATCTCTGCAAATATCTCGTCAGGTCCTTTGTAATCCCAATCCAAGTCAAGCCTTTTAGCCAACTCTACTTCAATCCACCAATCCTCTTTAGCTTCTCCTGGTGGTGCGACAGCACGACGACCCATTTGAACTTGCCGGTTAGTATTTGTGACTGTCCCAGACTTTTCGTAAAAAGCTGACGCAGGAAGAATAACATCTGCGTAATTGGCCGTCTCAGTAAGAAATATATCTTGAACTACCAAATGATCTAACTTCGCTAACGCCTTACGAGCGTGCTCTACATCTGGATCGGACATTGCGGGGTTTTCACCCAAAATATACATGCCCAATATGCTATCGCCGTGTATTGCGTCCATTATTTCTGTGACCGTTAAGCCTTTTTCATTTGAAAAATCATCTGACTGCCAAACTTCGGTAAATGAATGTCTTATTTTTTGGTCGGTAACGCTTTGATAATCGGGTAAAAACATAGGGATTAGGCCAGCATCCGATGCACCCTGCACATTGTTTTGACCTCTTAATGGATGTAAGCCAGCACCTGGCTTTCCAACATTACCTGTCATTAGCGCTAATGAAATTAAACAACGGCTGTTATCGGTCCCATGAACATGTTGACTTATGCCCATGCCCCAAAATATCATTCCCGCCTTCCCTCTTGCAAATGTACGCGCTGCAGCTCGCAATTCATTTGCAGGGATTCCACAAATGTCTTCCATTTTCTCTGGAGTAAAAGCACTCAAATGCTCTTTTTCCGCTTGCCAGTTCTCAGTCTGATGGGAAATATAATCATGATCATAAAGCTTTTCCTCTACGATAACGTTCATTAACGCATTTAGCATTGAGACATCGGCACCCGGTTTAAATTGTAGCATATGAGTAGCAAATCTTTCGAGAGCGGTGCCGCGAGGATCCATTACAATTAACTTTCCGCCGCGTTTTGTAAATTGTTTAAAATACGTTGCCGCAACCGGATGGTTTTCTGTTGGGTTCGCACCAATCACAATCGCAACATCTGCATTTTCGATTTCGTTAAATGTTGCAGTAACTGCTCCAGAACCAACATTTTCAAGAAGAGCCGCAACAGATGAAGCATGACAAAGTCTTGTACAATGATCCACATTATTGTGTCCAAAGCCCTGACGAATTAATTTTTGAAATAAATAAGCTTCCTCGTTTGAGCACTTTGCTGACCCAAAGCCTGCTACTGCTGCCCCACCCTTTTCATCTCGCAATCTTTTTAGACCTGAAGCCGCAAAATCCAAAGCTTCAGCCCAGCTAACTTCTTCAAAAACATTTTTATAATTGCCCGGGTCAACATTTAGACCCTTTGCTGGTGCATCACTTCTGCGAATAAGCGGTTTGGTAAGACGATGCGGATGATCTATATAATCGTAGCCAAAACGGCCCTTAACACATAATCTACCCTGGTTTGCTGGACCATTAATTCCTTCGACGTATTTTATTTTCTCATTTTTGACTTTGATACTAACCTGACAGCCCACCCCGCAAAATGGACAAACTGACTTCACTTCTTCATCAAAATCCCCACTGTCTCCAATTTGATCATCATTGACTGCGGTTGAAGGCATCAAAGCACCCGTTGGACATGCTTGAACGCATTCACCACATGCCACACAAGTACTTTCACCCATAGGATCATTAAAATCAAAAGTTGGAAAACTATCGTGCCCGCGACCTGCCATTCCTATTACATCATTGACCTGAACTTCCCTACAAGCTCTAACGCACAGACCACATTGAATGCATGCATCCAAATTAACACTCATAGCAATGTGACTATCATCTAAGATGGGTACTCTATCAGGCTCAATAGGAGGCAGTCGACTACTTTTAACATCGTTCATTGTTGCCATTTCATAAAAATGACTCGAACTGTCGTGCGCTTCAGCATTGTCAGGTTGGTCAGCCATAAGCATTTCCATAACCATTTTCCTGGCCGAAGTAGCTCGGATGCTATTTGAATGTACCACCATGCCTTCTGTAGGTTCACGGACGCATGATGCTGCTAAAGTACGCTCACCTTCGATCTCTACCATGCAGGCTCTACAGTTGCCATCAGGCCGATATCCAGTTGTTGGTTTATGGCAGAGATGAGGAATTATCAAACCTCCATCATTGGCAACATCCCAAATACTTTGGCCCTTATTGGCAGTTACCTCTCTACCATCTAAAGTGAACCGAACAAGCTCAGACATCTAACTCACCTCATCCGGGAAATGCTTAATTGTCAGTTTGATTGGATTAGAAGCCGCTTGCCCTAGGCCGCAAATAGAAGCGTCAACCATAGTGTCACCGAGTTCGTTCAGAAGATCTGCATCCCAGACTTCGGCCTGCATCAATTTTACTGCCTTTTCACAACCAACCCGACATGGGGTACACTGACCGCAACTTTCATCCTCAAAAAAACGAAGCATATTTAAAGCAGCATCACGAGCTCTGTCGTGGTCAGACAAAACCACAACCGCAGCGGAACCAATAAAACTACCGTGAGGCTGGAGAGTGTCAAAATCGAGTGGGATATCATCCATTGAAGCCGGAAGAATACCAGATGAAGGTCCTCCAGGTTGATACGCCTTAAATTTATGACCTTTTCGCATTCCACCCGCCGCTTCAATTATATCTGTAATGGTAGACCCAGCTGGTAAAAGATGGACACCCGGATTGTTAACGCGTCCAGATACTGAATAACTTCGCAAGCCCTTCCTTCCATTTTTCTCTACAGAATTTAGAATTTCTGGACCTTCACGACAAATTCTTGCAATCCAATACAAAGTTTCTACGTTGTGCACTAACGTCGGTCGATTAAATATTCCTACTTGAGCCACAAATGGAGGGCGATGCCTTGGAATACCTCGTTTGCCTTCAATGCTCTCAATCATAGCGCTCTCTTCGCCACAAATATATGCTCCAGCCCCCCTACGCAAATCAATGTAACCAGGGGATACTATCTTCTTTTTTTCCAGTGCGCTTATTTCAGTTCTCAAAATTTTCAGTACAGCTGGATATTCATCCCGCATGTAAATAAATACTTTTTCAGCCTCTACTGCCCACGCTGCTATTAACATTCCCTCCAAAAATAAATGTGGTGACCGCTCTAAATAATAACGATCCTTAAAAGTGCCTGGTTCACCTTCATCACCGTTAACAGCAAGATATCGAGGTCCAGAATTTGCCCTAACAAATTCCCATTTTTTTCCAGAAGGGAAGCCTGCCCCTCCTAAACCCCGTAAACCTGCAGATAGAACTGTTTCCTGCACCTCTTGCCAATTGCCACTTTTCTCAAGCGATTTGAGCTTTGAATATCCGCCCTTTTCCATATATGTTTTTAAGGTTTCATAGTCCGGAATTTTAACGTTTGTATCGCCAGAAGATATTGCAGCCTGCACTTTTTCAACAGTAGCATAATCAATATGGTTATGACCCAGTTCCAAAGTTGGAGCAGTATCACAACGCCCCATACATGGTGCTCGAAGAACTCGGACTTGATTGACATCCAGCCCATCTTCCAGAGCAGCCTTCAACTCGTTACTCCCAGCAAGTTCGCATGAAAGGCTATCACAAACACGAATTGTAAGCGCCGGAGGGGCTTTTTCGTCTTCTCTTACTACATCGAAGTGCGCGTAAAATGTAGCAACTTCGTAGACTTCAGCCATTGACATCTTTAATAATTCTGCCAGTGCACGCAGATGCCTCATGGACAAATGACCAAATTTATCCTGTACACAATGTAAATGCTCAATGAGAAGATCTGACCTTAATTCGAGATTGCCAACTAGTTCTTCAACTTCTTTTAGGGCATTGTCGTCATACTGACGGCCCTTAGGCGTCTTCCTACCCTTACCCGAACCATTTTTCCAAATGCCATCTAACATTTCGTCCCACTAATTTTTTTCCTAATATTAAAAATTTTTAACCACAGGTCAATTACTGAAAAAGTTTAAGCAATCATCCAAAAGCCAAATTTTATATAATCCCAAACTTATGACTGATATCAAACTCCAGTCGCTGTGAGTTTATAAATTATCAAGAAATCATCAACACCCGAAAGCGACACAGAAAAATGCAGATACGAATACGTAACGGATTTAGGGTAGCTTACGACCTATGATACAGATTTCAAGTAAGGCCTTTTAATTTTGATATTTGAAAAGGTTTTCTCACTTTCTCGACTTATTTGCAGTAGCCAATTTCGAACTACATCTCTTTCTTTTGAGCTTTTCGCATTCTTGGGAACTAAAAGGTAGTATCCATCAGAGGTTTTTACGTGCTTATCACCAAGTGGGCATAGTAACTTTCCAGACTCCAAATAACGGTCAACTAGATGTTGCCATCCTAGCGCAACTCCAAGGCCATCGACTGCAGCTTGAACTGCTAATGGATAGGTATTCACAATTGTTCGCATACTACTCTGAGGGCTATTCAGGTGGTGACTTTTTAACCAAGTGGTCCAATTCATCCACTCAAGATGGCTACTAGCAACATCAATTAAGTCCATATTTTCTATATATTTTTTTGATGTGACATCTGGGTTATTTGCTAAGAAATCAGGCGAACAAACAGGAAAAACAGTTTCGCCAAAAAGAAGCTCGCTATGAAAATTTGGCCAATTGCCATTACCTCTAAGAATTACAAGATCATTACTTTCTGCCATACACTCGGCATCATCATCCGATGATACAATAGCAATATTCAAGTTTGGATTAACTGCTTGAAAGTTATTTAAACGGGGCATTATCCATAGCGAAGCGACTGAATTTGTGGCTGCCAAAGTTATAGAACCAGACGACTCCTTCTCGAGAAGCCTAGAGGAAGCCTCCCTCAAAATATCTATTGCTTGTGATACTGATGACAGTAGTTCAAAACCCTCTGGAGTAATAGAAATGGACCTATGACCCCTATTAAACAATTGAACACCGTAATGTTGTTCCAGCAATTTAACTTTTCTACTTATAGACGACTCAGAGATATTCAACTCTTTGGATGCAGAGGTAAAACTGCCTGTTTTACCCGTAACTTGGAATGCTAATAGATGGTCCAACGGAGGAAGACTTTTGCGACCTTTCAGCATAATATTACTAAGCTCTTATTGAATACCTTTTCTATCTTACAGTAGAAATTTTAAATCTCAACCTTTTTGCCCCTCAAAATTGGAGGCAGAGCCTATCAAAAATCTAGGTCACTAACTCTGAATAATTTGGCAAAATATCTCTGTGGGACTTCAGTCCGACGAGTTTTGATTCGAATCAGGGAGAAATTTATGTCAAATATAGCGAGAAGTTTTTTGCTATCATCAATAGTAGCGATTGCACCGGTTGGTGTTATTGCTGCCGATAGTAGCGACCCAATTGTGATACCAATACACAATTGGTCCAGCCAAATTGTAATGAGCAACGTGGTTGGTCAAATGTTTGAAGAAATGGGTAATAATGTTGAATACATTACGACCGATAGCCAAGCCGTGTATGAGTCAGTAAGGCTTGGAGATGTAGCTTTAGAACTTGAAGTTTGGGAAGGTGCATTTGGCGCCTCATTCCGTACAGCTCTTGAAAAAGGTGGACTTCATGATGCAGGAGACCATGACGCGGTTACTCGAGAGGACTGGTGGTACCCAATGTGGACTAAAGATGCGTGCCCAGGCTTACCTAGCTGGGAAGCTCTTAACGATTGTGCAGCATTGTTTGCAACAGCCGAAACTGGTAGCAAAGGCCGATATCTCGATGGTCCTGTTGACTGGTTAAAACACGGACAAGAAAGAGTAGAAGCACTCGGTATGAACTTCCAAGTTGTTAACGCCGGTTCAGCCGCTGCTCTATGGGCAGAAATTGGTGCAGCTGAGGCAGATAGAAAGCCAGTAGTTGTTTTCAACTGGACTCCAAACTTTGCTGAAGCGGTATGGCCAGGTGAGTTTGTGGAATTCCCAGAGTGGGTTGATGGCTGCGATACTGACCCATCGGTTGGCCCAAACCCAAATGCTCTGTATGACTGCGGAAATCCTGCAAAAGGTTATCTAAAGAAAGCTGCTTGGGATGGCATGAAGGATAAATGGCCTCATGCATATTGTGCACTAACAAAAATATCGTTTACCAACCCACAAATTGCTGAAATGGCAAAGCTTGTCGACACTGACGAACTAGAGCCAGAAGAAGCAGCTGTGGAGTGGTTGGCTGCAAACCGAGCAACAGTTGATCCATGGATTAATGCTTGTAAATAAGACGATTAATTAATTTAATCACTGCTCCCAGATCAAAAATCTGGGAGCTTACTACTTTCTGGGGTAACTGATGGCCAAAAAACCTGTAATATCGGCTAGGAATGTGTGGAAAATTTTTGGTGCAAACCCGAAAAAAT
Source organism: Rhodobacteraceae bacterium REDSEA-S34_B6 (assembly GCA_001627925.1). Lineage (GTDB taxonomy): Bacteria > Pseudomonadota > Alphaproteobacteria > Rhodobacterales > Rhodobacteraceae > Salinivivens. The sequence goes on from LUQC01000111.1 coordinate 32,714, forward strand.
ATCTATCACAGATTTCGGCTGATTATTCTTTTGACCAGATAAAAGAAGATGGATACATAGCTGGCGTCAAGGATGTCTCAATCGATGTCCATAAAGGTGAAATGTTGGTCATTATGGGGTTATCTGGGTCAGGTAAGTCCACTTTGGTTAGATGCCTTTCCAGACTACATGATATAACTGGCGGCACAATATCGGTTGATAATCAAGATATTATGTCTCTGACAGAAAAAGAACTTATAGAGTTACGCCGCTCAAAGATGGGTATGGTCTTTCAATCCTTCGGGCTGCTTCCACATAGAACTGTATTAGAAAATGTTGCATTTCCACTCGAGATGCGTGGACAGGATAAGTATACTCGCCGGGAGCGGGCTTTAGAAGTTATAAGGCTGGTTGGCTTAGAGGGACGAGAAGAATATTTCCCAAGAGAATTATCTGGAGGACAACAACAGCGTGTTGGCATAGCTAGAAGTTTAGCTATTGAACCTGATATTTGGTTCTTAGACGAGCCCTTTTCTGCGCTTGATCCGTTAATTAGAAGAGAAATGCAGGTCGAATTTCTCAGACTGCAGGGCCTTCTTGGAAAAACAATTGTTTTTATAACTCATGATTTCGATGAAGCACTCAGGTTGGCCGATCGAATAGCAATCATGAAGGATGGAATGATTGAACAATGCTCCACTCCTGACCAAATAGTACTTAATCCAGCAACAGAGTATGTGCGAAAATTCACAGAAGAGGTTGAAAAAGCACGCGTTGTGAACGTTGAAGCCATTATGGAGCCAACGGGGAAACCCCGATCATCCAAAAACGCACTTTACGGAAATAAGAAATTAAGAGACGTAGCTAAAATTCTCGCATCCGATACACGGGAATTTATTCCCGTGAAAGACACTGATGATAAGCTAATTGGTCAAATAAATAGAAAAAAAGCTCTTGATATAGTTTTTGGCGAATAACGATGAAAAAACATGATCAAAATGAAAGGGACCTAAAAGCGATCGATACGAACACAGGTATCGCATCAATATTTTTACTTGTTGCCCTTGCATTTTTATTATCAAGAGGAATTTTACCAGCTTGGTTAATACGCATTCCAGAGGCTTTGGTCCCTCCCTTAGCGGTTTGGTTGGATCTGATTTTCAATTTCATAAAAGATGACTTACATCTTATTGATCTTACTCGCGCCATCTCAGGCGGCTTAGAAGTCCTATTAGATATTACTGCTAATCTTTTGTACGGAAGGAACCGATGGCCTAAATTGGGACCTATTCCGTGGGCCGCTGTATGTGCGTCTTTTGTTGTTTTGGCTTATTATTTAGGCGGACTGAGACTTGCACTACTTGCCTTGGTTACCTTCGTATGGACAGCGCTTATTGGTCAGTGGAAAATCGCGATGCAAACGATGTCCGTATTGACCCTAGCTGCACCTTTCGCTGTTCTTATAGGCCTGGGTTTGGGCATCACTGCGTGGAAATTTCGAACATTTGATAAGTCTATTCGGCCAATATTAAGCGTTCTCCAAACACTACCCTTTTTTACCTACCTACTTCCAGCAGTCATATTTTTTAAAGTTGGGCCAACTGCTGGTGCTGTAGCTACAATAATGTTTGCTGTACCGCCAATGATTTTAATGACGACACTTGGTTTAAGAAAGGTATCGACTGAAATAGTTGAAGCAGGGCACATGAGTGGGTGTACCCGATGGCAAATGCTTCGCCGAGTTTACATACCCGCAGCACGAACAGAGATACTTGTTGGGGTTAACCAAGTTATTATGTTGTGCCTTGCAATGGTAGTTCTTACTGCGTTTATAGGAATGCCTGGCTTAGGAGCTAAACTATTAGCTATGATGGGTTCATTCAAAATTGGCCGTAGTTTTGAAATCGGAATAACAATAGTTTTATTCGCTATTATGCTAGACCGAATGTCTAAGGCATGGGTCATGAAACAGCCGGTCCATTTTGACCGAGGCACCCAGTGGTGGCATAGACATAAATATTTTTTGTTATCGCTTCTAGCTTTCGTATTTTTCTTGCTGCTGTCACAACTTATTCCAATCTTAGCAGAAGTCACACGCAAACAAAGTTTCTCTCAGGGCAAAGAAATAGACAAAATCATAAAGGGGTTTTTAGCGATAGACAGCATAAAGAATACCACAGAGTGGTTGCGCTGGTTCCTAAACGTTAAGGTTTTAATACCATTTCGTAACTCTTTACTGTGGATACCCACACCAGCGTTTATACTAATTATAATGGGCTTGGGGTGGTATCTTGCGGGCAAAAAAGAGGCACTAATTGCTGGGCTTTTCTTTACGATTGTGGCAATCACGGGATGGTGGGACCGCTCAGTAATCACTTTATATACTGTAATCTCTGCTGTGGTGCTGGCTACCTTTATAGGCATACCACTGGGGATACTAGCGGCAAGATCAACCAAATGGTCATCGAGAATACTGCTTGCTTGTGATACTGCACAAACTTTTCCAAGTTTTATTTACCTTATTCCAGCGATTATGCTCTTCGGTGTCAATGATGTTGCTGTCGTATTTTCAATACTAATTTTTGCGGCAGTTCCACTGACACGATATACAATCGAGGGGTTACGGGGAGTTCCTCCAGAAATGGTAGAGGCCGCTGATATGTCGGGGGCAACACGCTTCCAGAAACTTTTGACCGTACAACTTCCTTTAGCATTGCCGACAATGGGCGTGGGTTTCAATCAGGCCATTAATTTTGCCTTTTTCATGGTTATCATCGCCGCGTTCATTGGGACTCAAGACTTAGGTCAAGAGTTGCAAAGAACATTAGCAGGTACAGAACTCGGTAAAAACTTTGTTTTGGGCATGAATGTCTCTCTTATGGCACTCAGCTTCGACTTTATAATTACCAAATGGACCGAAACTCGAAAACAAGCATTGGGTTTGGGCTAATGAATGTGAAACCAATTTTTGAAACTCCGTTTGAAAGAAAGGGCATCATAACTCCTGGTGTTCCCATCTTGCCAAAAGGTACGGAACGCCACCCAATACCTGGAGGAGGTTCTAGAGCCTTAGCGATCTATGCAGGCGATCAAATTTGTGTCTTGGATTTTGATGGCTTACAGCCCGGAGAGCTCGTATTTTTTGCACCAGATAAGACCTCAAGTGCCGGTTACTTGGGAGCAAAAGGCAGTGGAAAACCCAAAGGCGTCATTGACACGCTAGCGAATGGTTCTGATTCAGGTCATAAAGTTTTAAATGCACTTCAAAAGTCTGGTTTTGATCTTTCCATCGGGGACGGCATTAAAGTTTTTTCTGAAGGCTCATATCCTGGGGATATGGTACAATTTACAGCCGAGTGTGATGGTCTTTTGATTGTTGCAACGGTTGGTAATTATATGACTGCCGACTCTCAAAAAACTTTAACGGATTTAATTGTCTACATAAAACGAAATGAATTTAAATTATCAGAAGAAGAAATTTTACCACCGGAACCGCTAGCAAATCCGATCCTAGATATAAATATTCAGCCCGGTGTAGCTGAAACTTACGAAGTTAAAAAAGGGCAGTTTATTCAGGTACTAGATGTAAAGGGAAGAGAATGTAGTGATTTTCAAGCCTTTTCACTAAGAGCACTTGACCAAGGTTTGGAAAGAGATATCGATCCGACCACTACCCGTTCACTTATGGGTAACCTATATCCCGCTCCTGGAATATTCAGTAAATACTGGAGCGTAGACCAGGAACCATTAGTTGAAATAGTGCAAGACACCTGTGGACGACACGATACATTCGGTTTAGCGTGTACCGCGCGTTATTACGAAGACCTCGGTTATCCAGGTCACTTGAATTGTTCAGATAACATAACTGAAAAACTCAATTCTTATAACGTACGTCCACGAGCAGGATGGCCTGCTATAAATTTCTTTTTTAACACGATTTTAGACGACGCTAATGCAATAACAATGGATGAGCCTTGGTCCAGACCTGGTGACTACGTTATGCTTCGCGCATTGACTGACTTAGTATGCGTTTCAACCGCTTGCCCATGCGACATAGATCCGGCAAATGGTTGGGTCCCAACAGACATTCAGGTGCGCACATACAAAAGTGAAGAAACTTTCAAGAAATCAATTGGATACAGAAAATCAACGGAGGCCGCGGTGGAAGAGACAAAAAAGACCGGATTTCACGATTGCTTCGCGAAACACACAAGAGATTTTGTAGAATACAATGGCTACTGGTTACCAAATACAATGACGAACCACGGCGCTATCCAAGAGTATTGGGCCTGCAGAGATGGCTTGGCAATAATGGACTTATCACCTCTAAGAAAATATGAAGTTACAGGTCCAGACGCTGAAGAACTCATGCAACTTTGTGTAACTCGAAACGTAAAGAAGCTCAGTGTTGGGCAAGTGGTTTATACGGCTATGTGCTACGAACACGGAGGAATGATTGATGACGGCACTATCTACCGTCTTGGAAATGAAAATTTCCGTTGGATTGGAGGCAACGATACCTCAGGATTATGGCTTAAAGAACAGGCTATAAAAAACAACTTAAACGCCTGGGTAAGGAATTCTACTGATCAGTTACATAACATAGCCTTACAAGGTCGACATTCGAAAGCAGTATTATCAAAAGTATTTTGGACCCCTCCTCAACAACCAACTATAGATGAGTTAGGATGGTTTAGGCTTTCGATTGCTCGTATTGGCGATGTACATGGAAAAGTCGTTGTAATATCTAGAACTGGATATTCTGGTGAATTAGGATATGAAATCTTCTGTCATCCAAAAGATGCTACAGAGATTTTCGAGAGTGTTTGGAATGCAGGGGAAGAATATGGCATTACACCGCTCGGTTTAGAAGCGTTGGATATGCTCAGAATAGAAGGTGGTCTTATTTTTGCTGGCAGCGAGTTTGATGATCAAACCGATCCATATGAAGCAGGTATTGGTTTTACTGTACCACTGAAATCAAAGACAGATGATTTCATTGGCAGGGCAGCCATAGAAGAGCGTAAAGAACATCCCCACAGAGAATTGGTAGGGTTAGAAATTACGGGGGGGGTAGTCCCTTCTCCCGGGGATTGCATTCGAATAGGAAAGGCGCAAATTGGGGAAGTAACCTCGGCTATGAAATCTCCTATTTTGGGTAAAGTGATAGCACTAGGTCGTGTCTCTACATCGCACTCTTTATTTGGAACAAATGTTGAGGTAGGCCAACTGGATGGTCATCAAAAGAGGATAAGGGCGAGTATTTGCCCATTCCCGCATTTTGACCCATCCAAAGAAAGAGTTAAAGGTAACTATAGTACATAGTTACCATAACGCTATTTTATAATTTTCCTGTTGTGCGAAGTTAACCTGTTATATTAACTTTTATTATAGGTTTGGATACAATGGGTAATTTGCGCAGAGCTCTTTTACAGCCGCCTTTACACGTTTTTCAGCTGCTCCGTTGTTTCCTTCGCCATGCTCGGCCAAACCGTCCACAACTTCAATAATCCATTCACCAATTTGCCGAAACTCTACCTCACCAAATCCCCGAGTAGTTCCGGCTGGACTACCTAATCGAACACCTGAGGTTATTGTTGGTTTTTCGTCATCAAAGGGGACCCCATTTTTGTTGCACGTGATGTTAGCTCTACCGAGCGCACTTTCAGTAGCATTCCCTTTTACACCTTTAGGCCTTAGGTCTACAAGCATCACATGGGTATCCGTGCCACCAGTAACGATATCCAGTCCCCCTGTCATAAGGGTGTCTGCCAAAGCTTGTGCATTTTTGATAACTTGCTGTTGATAGAGTTTGAAGTCTGGCCGAAGTGCTTCACCAAATGCTACAGCCTTAGCAGCAATCACATGCATCAATGGACCACCTTGAATACCAGGAAAAATAGCTGAATTTGCTTTTTTAGCTATCGCCTCGTCATTAGTCAAAATAATACCACCCCTTGGGCCCCTTAACGTTTTGTGTGTTGTACTAGTAGCAGCATGCACATGGGGGAATGGGGATGGATAAACTCCAGCTGCAATCAAGCCAGCAAAGTGGGCTACATCAGCTAGTAAATATGCACCGACTTCATCAGCAATCTCACGGAATTTTTTGAAGTCAAGCTGACGGGGAATCGCAGATCCGCCTGCAATGATCATTTGAGGCTTGTGGTCTAAGGCTAGCCGCTTCACTTCGTCATAATCTACGTCAAGCGTATCTCTACGAACACCATACTGAACAGCGTTAAACCATTTACCAGATTGGTTTGGTTTGGCGCCGTGTGTTAAGTGTCCACCCGCGTCCAAGCTCATTCCAAGTATTGTATCACCTGGTTTTAAAAGGGCCTGAAAAACGCCTTGATTTGCTTGGCTACCAGAATTTGGCTGAACATTTGCAAAGTTACAATTGAACAGTTTGCAAGCTCTTTCGATTGCAAGATTTTCAGCAATATCGACATATTCACAACCACCATAATATCGGCGGCCCGAATAACCCTCAGCATACTTGTTTGTCATCACGGAACCTTGAGCCTCTAAAACGGCGCGCGAAACTATGTTCTCCGACGCAATAAGCTCAATCTCTTCTCTCTGACGCCCTAATTCAGATTTGATTGCGTTAAATAAATCATTATCACTGCTATCCAACTCTTCAGTAAAAAATCCATTTTGTTTGTGAAGTACATTCATTTGTGTTTCCTTACCTTTACTCTTTACCCTGTCCAACCAAGCCCCGCTGAAATACAATTCATACTTTGCATCAGCTGAATTCGGTGCTCATTAACATCATTTTTTCTCACTTGCCGCAACAACTCTACCTGCGTCTTATGAGCCCAGTCTAGTTGACCAGCATTTTTCTCTATATTCGCGACTATATTTGGAAATCGGTGGCCAATTTTACATTCAGTTAATTCCTCTACTACTTCAATGCATGATCGGTATTCCTGGTTAACCTTACTGTATATTACCTCGGCAACTTTATTATTATCCACCAACCCACTATAAAGTAGCGCTATTTCCATATTTGCCAATAATAGAGACTTTTCGATTTCATCAACGCATAAATGGAACAGTGGCACCCTACTAAATGCCTTTCTCAGAACTTTTTTACTTGACGATCCTCTTATTTCACAAAACTTCTTAACAGCCTCTCCAAACCCATACCAGCTGCTAATCAAATGTCTATTTTGGCTCCATGCAAAAACCCATGGTATCGCCCTCAAATCTGATAAACTGGACGCCCCAAATCGCCTTGCAGGTCGAGAACCAATTTTCAACAATGATAATTCATCAACCGGACTTGCTTGATTAAAATAAGATACAAAATCACTGTGGTTAACCAAATTTAGATACGAAAGTTGGCTTAAACTTGAAAGCGCTTCCATAACGTCTTCGGCCTCTGGATCTACAGCTGAAACATTCGGCAGAGTAGAATGATGTAAAACTGATGACGAAAGAAGTTCTAACTGGGTGGCAGCCGTACCAATATTAGCATATTTTGAGGTAACAACCTCGCCTTGCTCAGTCAGCCTAAGCGTGCCATTAAGCGTTCCCTTGGGTTGAGCTGCAATTGCTCGATCAGTCGGAGCACCTCCTCTACTTACCGACCCACCTCTTCCATGGAAAAATTTTGGCTTTACGCCATTTTCTGAAAGTGCACGAGTTATAGCTCTTTGTGCCTTATCAAGTGTCCATGATGAGCATAGGAAGCCACCGTCCTTATTACTGTCTGAATAGCCTAGCATAATCTCCATAAATGCGTCGGCATCCTTCAAACTTCGGGCTGCGATTGGAAATTCAAAAACTTGCCTTAAAATCTCAGGCGCCTTATCAAGATCCTCTATGGTCTCAAACAGTGGTACAACCTTCAAAGATAGTTTTTCCGAACCAAAACCTGCATAACGCGCAAGAAGAAGAACAGACAAAATGTCTGCAGCCGATCTGGTCATAGATAGAATGAATGGTCCAACGGCTTCTGGGTCAGGTCCATTTTGTACTGTCAATATTAACTCTAAAAGAGAAATCAATTCCAAAGACTCTTCAGTTAATTTGGATTTGTCTAATTTTGGGAGGTTGGGTTGCACTAGCTCTTTTTTTATTTGTTGTAGCCAGCTTTCAGGCGCAGGATCGATTGAAGTCCCCATAGTGCTCCAAATATTTGCAAGCACTCTAGTAACGACTTCTGAGTTTTGCCGCACATCCAACGTATGAGCACTAAAACCAAAAACAGAAGCTTGCCATCTGAGAGGTCGAACAAGCCTATCTGAAATATTAACAGCCCCAATTGAATGTAATGCAGCCTCAATGGCTTTTAAATCAGTAATGAAATCTTTAACATAGTTATATCTTCCACCGTCCAAACATTGGTTCATTGCCGTGAGCGCCTGTCGAAAAGTTTCGTTTGGATTTCGGCGTATTAAGCTCTCTGGATCACTTGATCTCAATCTGATTATTTCATTCAAAGTCAGAAAATTACTTTCAGATAAAGGCATAATCTTATTAGAAATGCTCAGTTGGGATGCAATTTCAGTTAAACTTTCTGAATAAACAGATTGAACCATTTCCTTTGCAGACTCGAGAGCAAACAAAGTTTTCTCTGAGGTAACGTTGGGATTACCATCTCGGTCGCCACCGATCCAAGAATGGAAACGAAGGTCAAAATGATCAATATCTTGCTTTCCAAAAACAGATTTAACAGCATCATCGTAGCTTTCGAATACACGTGGCAACGCCTTGATAATACTGGTTTTATAAAACTGTAGACCCCATTCGATCTCTGCCTCTAACGACGGTCTTTCTAATCGCAACTCTCCCGTTAGCCACAATAAATCTATTTCTCCCTCGAGGTCTTTTTCTAGCTGCAGTATTTCTTTTGGACCCCATCGAAAGCTGTCAAATTTAACTAGAGTTTGATAGATGCGCCTATGGATCTCAAGTACTGAAACACGTTTCGCCTCAGTTGGATGAGCCGTTATTGTAGGCCCAATCGAAAGTTTATTTTGTCGAACGATTCCTAATAGATGTTTTCTATTATCTGCGTCACTCTCTGATAAAATTCCCCTAAAATTATACTGTGTAGGTTCAATACCGGTGGAACTTTTATAGCCTGAGAGCCTAGACCTTCGAATGTTTAAAATTTCATCCAGTATTTGAGACAGGTGAAACCAGATTGTCACGGCTTGAAACATGTCACAAAATTGATCGGACCGACAAAGATAATTACCAGACCTTATTTCCTTAGAAACTTCAGGAGCACGGTTATCCAAAACTTTAAACCATGATTCATGCAGGCGCTTTTGTAGAGCGCTTGCATAGGATTTATCTTGAATAGAGTGGGCCTGTTCTGCAACTGACAACATGGTTTGACCTATCTTAGCGTGCTATTTTGATCTAAGCTGCTTCCTTCATTACTTTAGCAATTGTGTCTCCAATTACTGCAGGATTAGGAGCAACAGTCACACCAGCTGCTGACAAAATTTCTACTTTTTCGCTGGCACTTTCGCCAAACGCAGAAATTATTGCACCAGCATGTCCCATAGTTCTGCCTTTTGGTGCAGTTAACCCAGCAACATAGGCAACAACGGGCTTTTTAACATGATCTTTTATGTATGCCGCAGCCTCTGCCTCCTGAGGCCCACCTATCTCACCAATCATACAAATCACGTGAGTATCATCATCTTCTTCAAAACGCTGCAAAATATCTTTAAAAGAAGAACCATTTATTGGGTCACCGCCGATACCTACAGATGTAGATACACCAATACCATGTGCTTTCAACTGTGCGGCAGCTTCGTAGCCCAAGGTACCTGAGCGTCCAACGATGCCAACATTACCTTGCAGGTAAATGTGACCAGGCATAATTCCAAGCAAGGCCTTGCCTGGACTAATTGTACCAGCGCAGTTAGGACCGGTCAGGACCATACGTTTTTCTTTTGGATATCTATACATATACCGCTTCACTTGTATCATATCTTGCGCAGGAATACCGTCAGTTATACACACACAATATTTTATGCCAGCATCAGCAGCTTCCATTATACTGTCAGCAGCAAAGGGTGGTGGAACAAATACTAGGCTTGCTTCTGCACCAGTTTTTTCAACGGCTTCAGCAACAGTATCAAATACTGGTAAACCTTCTACTTCCATACCACCTTTCCCCGGAACAACTCCACCAACAACGTTAGTGCCATATTTTACCATATCGGCGGTATGAAAACGGGCCATCTTGCCGGTAATACCTTGAACAATCACGGGGGTATTTCTATCAATTAATATACTCATTTTACTGCCCTCAATTTAGGTTCTCCAATGGAGTCACTCTGCCAAGCTTGAACTGATCGTTCGGCTGCCTCCATCAATGTTGTTGCTCTGATAATTGGAAGTCCAGACTTTGCTAAAATCTTCTGTCCTTCTTCCACATTCGTGCCCGCCAACCGGACGATAACTGGAACATTAACTTGGACTTCGCGCAGTGCCTGAACAACACCCTCAGCAACCCAATCACATCGGTTTATTCCGGCAAAAATATTGACTAAGACCGCTTGTACATTGTCATCAGACATTACCAAACGAAAAGCTTTAGCAACTCGCTCAGGTGTAGCCCCGCCTCCAATATCAAGAAAATTAGCTGGTTCACCACCGGCTAGCTTGATCGTATCCATCGTTGCCATAGCTAGCCCAGCACCATTTACTATGCAGCCAATATTGCCTTCTAATCCAACATAGCTTAGCCCTCTATCAGCGGCACGGCTTTCCCTTGGATCTTCCTGACTTTTATCACGTAATTCCGAAATATGAGGATGCCTGAACAGGGCATTATCATCAAATGTCATTTTAGCATCTAATGCTAGGATCCGACTATCCCCAGTGACTACCAGAGGGTTTATTTCAACCATGGTTGCATCATGCTCTCTGAACGCACGGTAACAACCTTGCAGCGTCCTAACCATACTTTGAGTTAAAGCCGGATCAATACCTAGTTTGAAAGCGATTTGCCTACATTGAAAATCTTGTAAGCCAACTGCTGGCTCAACGGTTGAACGCACAATGCTATCAGGTTTTTCCGCCGATATATCTTCAATTTCCATGCCGCCTTCTGCAGAGGCTACGATCATCACTCTTTGGGATGACCGGTCTAGAACAAATCCGAGATAAATTTCCCTATCAATTGGCACACCACCTTCTACGTACACACGGTAAACACCTTTACCGTTAGAGTCTGTTTGGTGAGTGACTAATTTGCTTCCAAATAGGTTTTCACATGTTTCTACAATTTCCGTGTCGCTGTGACAAACCTTAACACCGCCGGCTTTGCCGCGACCTCCTGCGTGCACCTGCGCCTTTACAACCCAAGTATCGCCTCCAAGCTCTCGGGCGCGGTATGCAGCTTGTTCTGGACTGTATGCGAGAGCTCCCGGAGGAACGCCGACACCAAAGTTTGCCAGTATTTCTTTTGCTTGATATTCGTGGATATCCATATGTTTTCTCCGACTAAAACTTTAAATTTTCTCTTATTCAGCTGCAACGGCTACATTGTACGATGAATTCAAAGACTCTTTGACAAAAGCGTCATCAACATTGCCACCTAAATCACGTATCGCCTGCGCAAACCGGTCTACTATCTCAGTCACAGACTCGCGTGTTAGTAAGTTTAGAATACCGATCCTAACTTGAACAGGTTCAGATAAAGTCGGCCAAATTCCAAAATTCTGTGCTCGGCAATGCTGTACAAGTTCCATTTCTCTACCAGCCAAGTCCTTTGGCAGATTCAATACAACTAATGAAGTCATATTGGATGTTACTTCACACCCCATAGCCTCTACCGCTGACCGAAGTGCATTCTCATGGTATTCATATTCTGCAGAGCGTGCAGCTAAACCTTGCGCCAGAGTTATCCGCAATGCCTCGTGAAAGGCAGCTATTGCATACGCAGAATGGGTTCGATGGTATGTACCTTTCTCAACATCTTTGCCTTCGACGATCCCCCAATGACGGGCTTCCATCACAGGGTGATGAACAAATGAACGAGCGCCGGATGCGAGAACCGTTTCAATAAAATGATCACTGAAAGATACTGGAGCGTAGGTTACTGGCAAACAGCAGATACCCTTCTGCGGACACGAAGCCCACCCATGGATACCCGGATAGTCGTCAATTCTAAAGTTTGAAACACCAAGGGAAGATACAGCATCAACTAGGCCAAGAACTTCATACTTTTCGCAAGCGGCGCTGAAGCCCTGTACGTCGTTAATTCTTCCTGAGCCAGTTTCCCAATGCGCCATTGCTGCCCATTTTGGTTTGTGCTCACTTAAAGCTTTCTCAATAATCTCACCCGAAACCGATTGGCCATGTGGAACATTGATCGTAATAACTGATGATGCTTCAGGGTTGAGAGAGTTTTGAGCCATCTCTTCCGCGGTCGCTGCTTTCATTCGGGCCGATAAGGCGTCGATTCCAGAAAAGGTTCCGTTCACGAACATTACAACCTTGTCGCCTGGTTGAACTCCACTAAACATCATGTCAAGACCGCTCCATCCAGTGCCAGCAACTCCAAATGTGTGGATATTGCTCGTACCCCAAACGTCACGCAGCATTTTTTTGCATTCTATCATCCCTCGTAAAACGTCTGCATGCATGTGGTCCGCTAAGCCAGCATTTGAAAACGCAGCTAATACTCTTGCATCCGTATTGCCTGGCCCTGGACCAGCAGCTATTGTTTGAGGTATTTCTAGTTTTGGGAAAATATTTTCGTTTGACATGACTACTCCTTGCAAATCTTCTGCAATGTTATCTAGATCAATCAATAAAAAAGAAAACACCTCTAACTATTGCTTTTGGGTAACTTTAAGTATAGTATTTTACCTACCCATTTATCGAAATATACAAATGTATCCAGAAATAACCACCTAAACAGGTAGTTTTACAGAAGGACTAGATGTCAAACTTAGATAATACCAAACCAATTGATATAATATTGTGTGATAGCAATCCATTAGTACTCTCAGCAATGTCTGAAACTTTTGAGGAGGATTCGCGATTCTCTCTAGTGGCGACTAGTGGTACTTCTGAAGGATTTTTAGCAACAATTTTACGGATCGACGTACAGCTATGCATAATCGACTGGAATATAAGAGATCTTGGTGCAGAAAAATTAATAGACGTATTAAGAAGCCAAAGCATTCCGCCTAGAACAATAATATATGGCAATGGGAGTGATCCAGATATTGCAAGACAGGCAATGGGAGCTGGAGCGGCTGCGTTTGTATCGAGATCCTCTCCAATTGAAACCCTTATTCAAACTTGCTTAGACGTCGCCGATGGTAAAATGGTATTTCCATTTTTAGATGTAAGAGAATTACGAAATGATCCAATCAACACACTATCCCGTAAAGAAAGAGTAATAATCGAAGCACTTTCTGAAGGGTTGACAAATAAGCAGCTATCTACTCGACTGGAAATTTCAGCCAATACTGTAAAGTTTCACATATCGAACATATTTGACAAGCTTAATGTAAAAAATAGAGCCCAAGCCATCGCACACTATTACAAGTCAAAGTCTAAACTAAATGAATAGAAGAACGTTGTGTACACTGGCATTCATAATTTTTTATTGACAGTAAAAATTTTATAGTCAATGAGCACGATCAGACAATTCAATATTTAGGAGGAACCATAAAATGTCTTTTTTTCCAATTGAGCAGGCGCCAGCCAGATTGAACCGATCCGAACTCGCGGTTCCGGGCTCTCAAGTTAATATGTTTCAAAAGGCAGCGGACTCCGATGTAGATATAATTTTTCTAGATTTAGAAGATGCAGTAGCGCCAGATGAGAAAGAGCAAGCACGCAAGAACATCATTAAGGCTTTGAATGAAATAGACTGGGGCACCAAAACCATGTCTATCAGAATTAATGGACTAGACACCCACTATATGTATCGAGATGTAGTCGACATTGTCGAACAAGCGGGAGAAAGATTAGACCTAATAATGATCCCAAAAGTAGGAACTGCTGCTGATGTATACGCCGTCGACATGATGGTCACCCAAGTTGAAGATGCAATGGGCTATAAAAAAAGGATTGGCTTTGAACATATAATTGAGACGGCATTAGGCATGCAAAACGTTTCTGAAATTGCAGCGGCTTCGAAACGCAATGAAAGCTTACATTTTGGAGTTGCTGACTACGCCGCTTCTACCCGAGCTCGTACAACTAGTATTGGTGGTGTGCATCCGGATTACTCAGTACTAACAGATAAAGTAGAGGGTGAGGAACGAGATACTCACTGGGGTGATATGTGGCACTATGCTATAGCACGTATGGTCGTTGCGGCTCGTGCAAATGGGTTAAGGCCAATAGATGGACCCTTTGGAGATTTCCAAGATCCGGATGGTTTCCGAGCAGCCGCAAAGAGGGCTGCTGTTTTAGGATGCGAAGGGAAATGGGCAATTCACCCGAGTCAAATTGCATTAGCAAATGAAGTAATGAGCCCATCAGATGCCGAAATACTTAAGGCAAACCGGATTTTAGAAGCTATGGCTGATGCGGAAGCAAGTGGTAAAGGTGCGGTATCTCTTGATGGGCGGCTTATAGATTACGCATCTATAAAGCAGGCTGAAGTTCTTGTTGAGAAAGCAAAGCAAATTGCCGGTCGATGACCTTAACGCATTAAAAGACAACGCTGTAGAAGCCTATAGAGCTGCTGTTGAAAGGGCAAACCCTTTTACAGCAGTTCAATCTTGCATCAAAAAAAATGGTATACCAACACCTAAAAACGATGGACAGACACTAGTTATTGGCGTTGGTAAGGCAGCTCCAGCAATGATCAAAGGTCTACTAGAACTACTGGATGGACCAAATAACTGTATTTGCATAACTCACAAAGAAAATGGAGAACATGTTGAAAATTGTGAGATGTTTAAGGCTGGGCATCCCGTGCCTGACCAGACGGGAGAATTAGGATCAAAACGCGTGATCGCTGCACTGGAACAGGTCGGTAAAGATGACCAAGTTCTTTTCCTAGTATCCGGGGGGGGATCTGCTTTGATGCCAGCGCCTGTCGATGGAATTAAACTAGGAGACAAAATAGTCCTTAATGAAATTCTATTGGAAAGTGGATTAAGTATTGATGAGATGAACCATGTTAGACAACAAACTTCAAAGTTAAAAGGCGGTGGCTTGCTGCATTATGCGGATCCAGCTCCAGTAACAAGTTATATTCTTTCAGATGTGATTGGGAATGACCTACGGGTGATTGCAAGCGGACCAACCGTAAGCCCGCTCGGTACTAAAAAAAGCGCTTTAGACATTCTTGCCAGTAACAACCTATTGAAGTTAATTCCACAAAATATACTAAACCACTTCGAAGCGGAAACATCTGAACGAAAAAGCAATGATGCAGTTAATTATTTGATCGGCGATAACCGAGAAAGTATTTACGCTTCAGCAGAGTCTTTAAGCAAAAGCTTTGTGACATTTGTTGAAGACGAGCCATTGATTGGCGATGTAAAAGATGCAGCAAAAAAAATTCATCAAAAATTAAAAGAAATTGAGTCGAGTACTAAACCTACCGCCATAGTATGGGGTGGTGAAACAACTGTTAAAATCAAAGGCTCTGGCCTAGGGGGACGCAATCAAGAACTCGCGTTAATTGTTGCTGAATTAGCTCATCAAGACCCGATTAGAAAATCATGGACTTTTCTGTCAGGAGGCACAGACGGACGAGATGGCCCAACCGAAGCAGCCGGGGCTATTGTTGATCAAGAAACATGTAAACGTATTCTTAACGAAGGTTATCAAGTTTATGATTTCTTAGCAGAAAATAACAGTAACAAAGCTCTAAAAATATCCAATGACCTCCTGCATACTGGAGCTACTGGTACTAATGTAGCAGATGTGCAGATCCTTATAGTTTCTCAGTAGTACGCTCTAATTTCACATCTTTTTTATTATGTTTTTGGTCGCACTTACAAAATTAAAATTTGGTAATACTTTTATTTGGATATTTTTGAAAGTTGTGATAAACCATCCGAAGCCAACTAGAGAAGGGACACTTTAATGGCTGGAGTGCTACGCAGACTTCGGTCTGAATTGGAATACCAAAGATATGCATGGAATGTATTTTATCGTTGGTATGTATTAAAAGACTATAAAAAATAAATGAACCCTTTGGGAATAGCCTCCCAAAGGGTTTTTTTAACTTCTCCTTGGCGGATACTTACTAAGGTATCGAGAAAAATAAAATAAACCGAGAATAGCGAGTACTAAGATAAAAGCCGGTAGAATGGTTATTGAGTTTTGCAAAGCTCTGAGTGCTTCAGGAACTTGATCCGTAAATCCCTCACCAGATTCTCTCCACCCAAACAAAGCAAGAATGAGCGATAGTATTAATGGTGCAATTGCGTTTGCGACTTTTTGTCCAAATAACCAAATCGCGCTAAATGCACCCTCGATAGCATCTCCCGACTCGCTGCGAGTTATATCCATGAGATCGGGATAAATTGCCCATGGGATCTGTTGGTATGCGCCATTCGTCATTCCCGCGACGACAAACAAGATGGCTATCAGCATGATGTCTACAGATGGTAAACTTATAAAAATCGCAACAAGTAAAATTATATAAATAACGAGCCCAAAAATTAATGCACTAACTTTTCCTAAGCGAGCTGACATCCAAACCCAGAAAGCCTGACTTAGAATAGACCCAAACACAAAGCAAGCGAACAACAATGATAGTATCCCAAGCGCACTAGATGCGGGCGACAATAAGGAGTTCCCACTATCAAAGATTAAATAAATTGCAGCAAAAGGGAGCCCAGCGGTTATTAGTGCAATTGCCAGGGTCATGATCCCATAAAGGCAAACTAAAATAACAAATGGTTTGTTCTTAAAGACCAATAACCAGGTTGACATAAATCCCCGAACCGAAGGCGATAATATCCTTGGTGCTGAACGAGTTGACCATAAGGATCCCCAGATGGATAAAACTATAATTGGAGCAACGTATATTGCTGCTATAAAATGGCCATCTCGTGTACCTCCGGCGAGCTGCGGAATTACCGAACCACCAAGTAGTATCCCTACACTTGCAAAAGCCATTCTGAAACCCATCATTGTTGATCTTTCTTTGGGATCTTGAGTCATCTCACCGGCCGTCGCTCCATATGGGATTGCTACCATGGTAAAGCCGACTGTTGCCAGTGCAAAGAAACCGCCAACCCAAATGATAGTTCCTAAAAGGCTCAATGATTGGGGCACCCCAAATAATCCAATAATACCCCCAGAAAGAATTAATGCACCGATGACCATCCACGGCACTCTTCTCCCCCAACGCGAGTGAGTTCGGTCAGAAAGATAACCTACTATTGGATCAGTAATTATGTCAAAAATCAAAACACTTGTGGTCAGTAGACCAGCAATTCCAACAGGAACGTTAAGATAATTTGTTAAAAATGATAAAACTAATAATTGTTTTACTATAACAAAGACCACGATACCCATATCAGCCAGACCCCAGCCAGCTTTTTGACCAACCGATAATGTCCGAGTATGCGTTAGCATTTTTAGTTACCTCAAATCTAATAATCTATATTTAAGTGAAATTAGTATGTTCGACCAGCATCATAGGCTTTGTTAAACTTAATTTAAAAACACATTAGACTTTCTGATGCACTTCTACAATGTTGCCCTCGGGGTCGTGAAAAAAGACTTGATGCCATTCCTTTGCAAATGTTGTTCCATAGTCGGAATACGGTATTTTCCTATCATCCAAAAGTTTAATAAACGAATTTATATCGTCTGTTCTGAAAGCTATGTGACCTCTTTCCACTGGATTGATGTGCTTATTATGCTTGTGGGCAACATCAAGGTTTCTTTCTGCAAGATGCATTTGCATGATCCCATCGGTCGCAAATTTTATTTCACCGCTATAACCTTTCTCTTCAGTTTCGGACGCATATTTTGATCCTATTTTTGAAAATTTTACCGAGTAGATGCACTTATCACCTTATATTGGAACTCGTATAGAGAAACATTCTTTCTATTCACCCTTTTGCCAAGCCCCAAAAATGAGAAAGACAGATCCTATCAATTAACCAGAATAAAGCATAGAAAAATACTCCAGTTAATATAGAAATAACGTAAAACTCTAGCCTATCGGCAAGAACCATGTCATTTAGGAAAGGGTATGGAAGCCCAGCCGCCTTCGACCCAGCTGGCGAGTTATTTAAAGGACCAGTAACAAACTCAGTCCAGCCCACATAAGAGAAGCTGATTGACAGAGCCAAAATAATTCCAGACCTAAACTGCCTGAAAGACCTGTTTAGAAGGATCGAGTCCAGGAAAAGTAGTAGTGGCCCCAACAAATGTAAGTAGTATTCTTGAAACCAGACAATAGTACCAGAATAATTTACTAATTTGGGATCAATGAAGTATAACCGCCAATAAAGAAAAACAACCAATACATTCAAAACACATACAGCAGAAACACTCGCAAAGTGATTTTCTTTTTGTTCGTAAAAAGTGCGCCGAAATAATATTCCAGTTACAATTACATTACCAGTAAGTCCCCAAATAGTAAGATATCTGAACTGGAGTCCGAACCCTTTATAATTTGCCACATAAAACTGATAAAACCAATAAAGTATCGCAATCCCAAAGCAGAAACCCCTAAAATAGAGTAAGTTCCTTTGCGCTTTATTATGATACAAAATCTTATTCTCTTTTTTATAACTTTAGGTCTTAACGCTCTGCAAAAAAAAGAGAAGCAATACATAGATTTATTCTAACTCATGAAATAGCTAACTAAAACGATTATTTTTAGTTTTAGAATTTTCGCTATAGTCTTTGCAAACTTAACCCGTATCGAGCAAACGAGTTAGAATTGTCGGCCAGCTTCAACTAGGTGTTACGCTACTTTCAACACGCGGTCGGTGGCTGCAAGGACTTGTGATAAGGAACGCCCAGAATCTGATAATTGACCATTTGCCGTCAAGTATCCACAACGAATAGCGATCTCGTGCACGTCTCCACGGGTTATTTGTCCCATTCTCAACTGGCAATAGTCCAAAACTAACTGTTTTTTCTTACTCTCTTCGACAGCGGTCATCTAAACAAACCTATAACTCTTTCTACTTTTACCCCGAATAGCCAAGCACTAGTTCTCAAGTTCAGGAGCAAGATTATTGTAGAGAAACACCATGAACCAGATTGTTAAAAGTATTATAGGCACTACTCCAAGCAGTAACACGGTTTCTATCTGCTGGTTAGTCATACCCTCGCCAAGAAGTTTTTTCCATGTAAGACCCTTATCCATTTCAAACTCCGTCTAACTGGCGATTGCCGGCACACTCTGTACAAGCGTGAAGAAGCTCGTGGCAAGCGCGATACATACTAGTGTGGCGATGCCTAAAATACGCTGCCTATCATTCATGGAGTAGAATTTGTCTCCACAACTGGGGCACGAACTACTAAGTGAGTTAGCAATTATATTACATTTTTTACAACTAAAATTTTCCATACCAAATAAATAACTTCCGAGAAAAAAAAGTCAATAAATACAATAGTATACATAAAATATCTAGAAAATTCAGTGGTCTAAATTTGTATTCAAATGTATGCCAAAAGACACAGCTCCAAGTTTACCGCCTGTATTAAGTGATAACTCCCTAATTGATCTTTATATCTCTTTGGGATTAAGCTCATTTTATTAAAATATCTCACAATCTGCAGACTGACTATTAATGATTAATGCACTTTCAAATCGCTCAGCTTACCCCTGCCTCGACCAAAATATTTATCTTAATCAAGCATCACTAGGCTTACTGAGTAATGAAACAGTAAATGAAATGACAGAATTCCTCAGTACTGTCGCAAGGTACGGTAACCTTAAAATGACAGATAGAGAGGAAGCAAATTTTCTTAGCCCCTTACGGGTAAAAGTGGCAAGATTATTGCAGGCGAAACAAGAAAATATAGCACTGGTATCGAGTGCCAGCGAGATATTGTCTCAGATCCCCGAGTTGTGCAAGCCAAGAATAGGTAGTAAAGTTCTTCTTGTTTCTACAGATTTTCCAGCAATTACACGACCTTGGTTACTGAAGGCTAAGACGAGCAATTTTGAAGTCTGCTTTATTCATGAAGTACCAGAGATTGATCTCACAAATGCGATAATTGAAAAAGTTGATTCCAACACATCTGTTGTATGCCTCAGTTATGTGCAATTTGCCTCTGGCACACAGGTCAACGTAGAAAAATTAAGCCAGTATACGAAGGAAGTTGGAGCAAAATTAGTTATTGATGTTACTCAGGCAGCAGGCGCAGTACCAATAAGCATAAACGACTGGGCCGTAGATATTCTGGTTTGCAGTGGCTACAAATGGTTGGGAAGCCACGGGGGTATTGCCTTTGGATGGTTTTCAGACGAAATTTTAGCACTGGATCCTCCTGCAATCGGCTGGTTCGGTAACGAAAACCCTTTTGACATGGAAGCAACCAAGTTGAACTTATCAAAAACAGCAGCAAAATATACTCAATCAACTTTATCTTATGTTTCGGTTGTAGGCTTGGATGTTGCGATAGAACAACTTATGAAGATTGGAATTGTAGAAATAATGAACCATTCTGAAAAACTAGCAGAGCATTTATTCTCAATTATAGCTAACAGCGACTGGCATTCTTATAGACCAACGAAATCAAAAAGTTCTAGTTCCCATATCGTTTCACTAATGCATCCATCTAGCAATACAATCAGACGCAAGTTTGAACATTTATCTGAAAAAGGTTTGATTTGCGGAATAAGAAATGACCGCCTAAGAGTATCAATTTCTCATTATAATGACAGCAACGACATTGAAAATCTGGGGGCCTATTTACTTCGTGAATAATCACTAGTGGTTACAATTTGTAACTGTAATTTTTATCAGGAAAACAATTGACACAACACCAACTGAAAAAATTATTTGAGCCTTTAAATATAAGACACAAGGTTTTTAAAAATAGAATTTTCTCAACTGGGCATATGGCTGTGATGCTTCAAGAGGGCTTTCCAACCGATGATATGATTGCGTACCATGAATCAAAGGCAAAAGGTGGGGCCGCTCTAACAATTATAGAAGCGGCGCGCGTACACCCATCGGGAAATTCTGGACGACCCGCAATACGCGCATACGACCCTAGATGTGTTTCTGGATATAAAAAATTGGCAAACAAGTGCCATAATTATGACTGTCTTGTCTTTGGTCAGCTCACACATCCTGGCCGAGAAATGACAAATTTGGAAGATGGAACTCTTCCAGTAGCATATGCTCCATCTGCAAGCCCGAACGAACGATTTCATATCATGCCTCGTGAAATGTCAGAACAAATGATTGATGAGATTGTAACAGGTTATAAAATTTCAGCCCAAAATTTAAGAACAGCCGGGCTCGATGGTATAGAAATTGTTGCATCTCACGGTTATCTTATCGGTCAATTTTTAAATAAAAACGTAAATCAGCGAAAAGACAAATATGGGGGCAATTTTAGAAACAGGTACCGAATTTTAGATCAAATTATTGACGCCGTAAAAGATGGCTCAAGCAATGAAATGTTAGTTGGCGTAAGATTGTCGGGAGATGAAAAAGAATTCCAAGGGATGGAATTAAAGGGAACACTCGAGCTGATTGAGGAACTGAACAAGAATGAAAGCATAGACTACATTAATATAACAGCAGGAACTTCTGCAGGATTGAAAGGATCAACGCATATAGTTCCTTCAATGCGTTTTGAACAAGGATATACATTACCACTTTCACAAGCCATTAAGGATGTCTCAGACAAACCAGTTTTTGTAGCAGGCCGCATTAACACACCCCAACTTGCAGATAAAGCATTGAGACAAGGGTCGGCAGACATGTGCGGCATGACAAGGGCAATAATTTCAGATCCAGAAATGCCCCTCAAAGCAGAAACTGGTAGATTTGATGAGATCATTGCGTGCGTTGGATGTAATCAAGCATGTATAGGACATATGCTTAATGGGCAGCCCATTTCATGTATTCAACGCCCTGAAACCGGTCGTGAATTGACTTTTAGTCATTTGAGCCCGGCCTCTAAAAAAAAGAAAATTCTCGTAATAGGCGGCGGCCCAGCAGGAATGAAAGCAACTGCAGTTGCAGCTTCTCGGGGGCATTCAGTAAAATTGATTGAAGCCACTTCTAAGTTGGGCGGTCAAGTAAATTTGGCAGAACGGCTACCCGGGAGATCCGAATTTGGAGGCATAAAGACAAATTTGGAAAATATTTTACGTACACAGGACGTTGAAATTAAGCTGAATACAGAAGCATCTTTACAGCTTATTAGAGAAGAGACGCCAGAAGTTATCATCTTGGCAACAGGTGGAAAATCATTTGAACCAAAAATAGAGGGCAAAGAAAGTGCTCACGTAGTTACTGCGTGGCAACTATTAGAGGGCAAAGCTAATGTAGGCTCACGAGTAGTAATTGCCGATTGGCGTTGTGATTGGGTTGGTTTGGGAGTGGCTGAGCTATTAGCACGGCAAGGCTGTCATGTAAGACTAGCATGCAACGGTATGGTTCCGGGGCAAACTATTAATCAGTATGTCCGTGATAATTGGCTAGGCACCTTACATAAACTAAACGTAGAAACACTTACTCACTTGAGGTTACGTGGCGTCGACTCTGACGATACTTATTTCCAACACACTTTGAGTGAACAGCCCGTTATTTTAAATGATGTTGATACCCTTGTGACTGCATTTGGTAGTGAAGCCACAAATACTCTCGAAAAAGACCTCAGAAACAAAGTTCAATCTGAGCTTTATGTGATTGGTGATGCATTAAGCCCGCGAAGCGTAGAAGAAGCTATTCTCGATGGCCTCAAAACCTCAGCCAAAATATAAACACAGTACTTTAAGAGTTAGCAATACTTCTCAGGACCTATCCACTGTTTGTCAGAATATCTATCACCTTGTGCCCACCCAACTGGAAGTACTTCCTCAATTTGCAACATCTGTTTAGTTGAGAGTTTCAACCGGGCGCCATCACAATGCTCTCGGAAATGTTTAACGGAACGGGTTCCTGGGATTGGAATAATATGTTTGTTCTTATTCAAAAGCCATGCAATCGCAAGTGTGGCCGCAGCAACACCATTTTGAGCTGCAAGATCCCTGAATTTTCCCGTAGCTTCTATATTGAAGGTAAGATTTGGTTCATTAAAACGTGGATTTTTACTTAACCAATCCATTTTTTCTACTTCAACTGATGAGTGCGGTCTGTCGGTAAGCAAGGATCTGCCCAACGGCGAAAATGCAACGAGTGCTGTGCCAAGCTCTGCAGTAGTTTGCACTAAACCTAATTCTGGACTTCGTACTGAAAGGGAGTACTCGGACTGAACGGCCGCGACATGATGAATAGATGCCGCTCGCCGCAGTGAGGATGGCGCAATTTCTGAAAACCCAAAGGACCGAATTTTCCCTGCTTTTACAAAACTTGCAAGGGTTTCAGTTACCTCCTCTATAGGAGTATTCTGATCGCGGCGATGGATGTAGTACAGATCAATGCTTTCAACTCCCAAGCGTTTTAAGCTGCCATCCAATTCTTTTTTTAAATAATCGGGACTGTTGTCAAATTCCGTTTTGCCAGTTTGAATATTGCCTTTAATTCCTACTTTGGTCGCAATCGAGAAAAGAGTGTTTCGTTTTGAGCCTTGTTTGGCGAGAAAACTACCAATCGCAGCCTCGGATGCTCCAGCTCCATAAACGTTTGCCGTATCTATATGCGAAATCCCCTGATCCAAAGCCTCAGCCAATATCGTATGTGACTCTTGTTCATTCGTAGGGCCATAAAAATTACTAAATGACATGGCACCTATTCCGATAGCAGACACGTCAGCACCGTATTTACCGAGCTTTCTTTTTTCCATAAGTAAAAATCCTTTTAAGCTTCATGGATCACTCTTACCAGAACTTCTGTCAACAAACTAAAAAGAATGGACAAAAATTCAAGTGATATGCAAAGATTGAAGACAGACAAGACCAAGGTTGAGGACTAATGACTAATAAGCAACAACCTATTCTATTACTACCGACTAATGAAGACACTACGGGACCCTACTTCCCAACCTATTTCAGCGATGAGAGCTATGAAGATCTTACACAAATTCATTCCGGTGTTATTGCAGGTCCTACGGGGCAACACATAATTTTGCGAGGCAGTGTACTTGATCGCAACGGTAAACTTGCAAATGGGGTACTGCTAGAATTCTGGCAGGCAAATGCAAAGGGTATCTATCGCAATCCTTCGTCTGAGAACCATCCAGATTTAGATCCATGGTTTGACGGATATGGTCGGCTACGTAGTACGACTGGTGAATATACTTATCGAACTATACTCCCTGGTGCGTCGAAAGATCGAGCACCAAATATCACCGTAACCATTTTTTCAGATGGTATAAATCGTATAGTAACACAAATTTTCTTTGCTAATCAGAAAGCAAACGAAATAGATCCTCTTTTAAAAACCCTAAGTGACCAAGACAGAAAGCGGCTTACTGCAAAATATGAAGGACCTTCTCCAGATGGTGCAGACGTTTATAAACTTGATATCATTATGGCAGGCGACAACGAAACGCCCTTTTTTGACGATTTTCTAAGTTAGCATAGGTAAGAATTATGACCAGAATTGGGCGACAATTAAGCATCGGAAAAACTGATAATACTTCGGATCAACGCACTCCAAGAAAAAGGCTTCGCTTGATACCAACCGATGTAAGAGAAAGTTTTGTGCCGGTCATCCCCGCCAAAGCCGTTCAGCGGCAAAATGAATGGGATCTCACCCGCATAGCCCAAAACCGTCCTCGCGCTGAGGGATCTCCGATAGAAGTAAAAGGAACGGTCCGTAATGAAAATGGCACCCTACTACGAGGTGCATTGATAGAAATTTGGAACGCAAACCACTACGGTCGTTACCGTCATGTGGAGGATCATTCTGGTCTAAAGCTTGATGAAAATTTCTTTGGTATCGGTCGTGTTATTACTGATGAATATGGAAACTATCGCTTTTGGACAATAAGCCCAGGTGCTTATCTAGCAAGACCAGATATTGGAAGATGGCGACCAAAACACATTCATTTGTCAATTAGCTGCGGTTCATCTCGATTAATCACTCAAATGTACTTCCCAAATGAACCAAACAATGCTTCTGATCCAATGGCGGTACTGATGGGCGATTCATTTGACCGAAACTTGGGAAAACCCTACGAAACTATAATTCCAGAAGTGGATCGAGGTTACGATTTTGATATTGTCGTAGGTGGAAAGAACGCAATATTTTTTGAGTAGTTTTTCAATAAGTTTATCTTATTATACTTCAGTGGCTCTATCATACCGTTTAAGTCGATGAGAGCTAACTGAGCCTAACGTGGCAAACAAAGCAACTCCTGCAATCGTTGCAGCAGGTGTCCCATCAAAAAACTGGCCAACGATTGCGGCCAGAAGAACAGATCCTATGGTGGCAATCGCACTGACCAAACTTGCTGCAGTTCCTGCAATGTGCCCAACAGGCTCCATAGCAAGCGCAGTGAGATTTCCCATTGTCAAGCCAGCTTGAAAGAAAATACTGAACATCCAGAACAAAAAACAGAAAAAACCAAATTGACCTTCGAAATACCCAGTCCAATAGACCAAAAAAACTATAGCGCTAAAGCAAACCTGCGCTCTGAATGCAATACCTGTGAGCATTCGCATTCCCAATTTGCGTACAAGCCGAGCATTCACATAACTCGACGACGACGCCAGTAATGCTATTGTTGCAAACCAATATGGAAAAGTTGATGCGCGATTAAATATTTGCTCGAAGACTGGTTGGATTAGGAATATACCTATAAAAAGTATCCCATATGCAAAAACTAATGTGATAATAGAGGTAAGTATCATTTGATTAGATAAAACTTCCTTAAATGCAAGACCTACCTGTTTTAGATTAAATTCAATACGTTTTTCCTTTGTAACACTCTCATCTATTCTGAACGCCATCCACATTGTGCTAGCGGCAACAAACGCTATGAACATAAGAAAAATGAAGCGCCAATTAAATGCAAGCATTACAAATGAGCCCAAAAGTGGTGCTATAGCCGGAACAAGAGCGAATATGATCATTATAAAAGATGAAATGCGAGCCATTTCACGACCTTTATAGAAATCGCGAACTAAAGCTTGAGCAACCACACGAGGTGCCGATGCTCCAACACCTTGAAGGAACCGGGAAATCAAGATCACTTCCAAACTTGGAGACAAAACACAAACTGCTGAGGTAAAAATATATAAAGACGCACCGTAGTAGATAATCGGCTTACGCCCAAAACTATCTGAGAGCGGCCCGACAATTAAAGTACCAGCCGCCATGCCAGCTACAAAAAACGATAATATCATTTGAGCATTATTAGGGCGCAGCGGCGTAAGCTCATCTGCAATTATTGATAAAGCAGGTAACATTCCATCAATTGATATGGCTACCGTTGCTACTAACATTGCCATAATGGCAACAAATTCGGCTGTTGAAATTCGCAACGACGGACCTCT
Source organism: Rhodobacteraceae bacterium REDSEA-S34_B6 (assembly GCA_001627925.1). Taxonomy (GTDB): domain Bacteria; phylum Pseudomonadota; class Alphaproteobacteria; order Rhodobacterales; family Rhodobacteraceae; genus Salinivivens. The sequence continues at coordinate 59,259 of LUQC01000111.1, forward strand.
CCTAAAGTGCAAATCTTGATACCGACATCAGTTTGCACTTCAGCTTCCTACAGCAAAGCATTTGAATGTGATAGTCACAAAGAATTAGAAAATAGCTAAATTTTGGATGCAATTTTTAGGTTTTGGACAATAATAATTTTTATACCTCTAAACCATCCATTACTTTCTTTGCAGCCCTGAAGCATTCTAAAGCCTGAGGCACGCCACAGTAAATACCAATAACATGTATAATGGCTCTAATTTCTTCAGCACTGACACCATTACTTATTGCACCCCTGCAATGAATTTCCCATTCATGCATTTTCCCAAGTGCACCGATCATCGATAAGTTCATCATAGATCTGACTTTCGGAGGAATCACTTCATCACCCCACCCGAAACCCCAACACCAGGCAGTCATTGCTTCTTGGAAAGGTCGGGTAAAATCGTCTGCAGCCTCCAGATTGCTCTCCACATAACTTGCACCCAAAGTTGCTTTCCTCTGCTCAAGTCCTTTTAAAAATAAATCTTCATCAAAAACGCTCATTTCCAATTACTCTCTCTAATCATTGCAAAAATATCAGTCAAACAAGCGAAGCACATATTTGAACTCGTGACCTCAGTCTAGATAATAATTTTCCGCAAGTAGAAGCCTCAGCCTTAAAGCCACTGGAACCAGTCGGACCAGCAGCACCGTCTGTAGTAATCCAGTTTCGAAACTGCGAAGACTTTCGAACAAAATGTCCATTGGAAGCTTTTGTATCATACCACTTGTCGACCCATTTGCCTTCTTGCAGTAATCCCATTGGTTTTCCCTACTTCAATGATCTTGCGGTTTAATAAATTGATTGTTACGCAAGTCAGTGAAAGCTTGGTGTAATTCCTCTTGCGTGTTCATAACAATAGGACCATGCCAAGCTACCGGCTCACGAATAGGTGATCCTGCTACTAGTAGAAACCGCATTCCCTCGGGACCCGCCCTTACTACTATCTCGTCACCAGTGCCGAAGCGTACCAAAGTGCGATTGCCAGATAGGTCGCGAATATTAAGCTCTTGGCCAAGAACTTCTTTTTCCAGTAAAACACCCTGCGGGTCTGAAGCATCTGCAAATTTACCGGATCCTTCGAAGATATATGCAAACGTGTTGCGGTATGTATCAACTTTCAATGCTTTTCTAAGCCCAGCAGGCAATGATATATCGAGATATAGGGGTTCTGCTGCTATCCCATCAACTGGACCGGTTTGTCCCCAAAAAGAGCCCGTTATGACCCGTACTCGAGTACCATCATCATCAATAATTTCTGGAATTTCTTTTGCACCAACATCTTGATACCTCGGCGAGGTCATCTTTAGGCTACCCGGTAAATTTGCCCAAAGTTGAAATCCATGCATCTGCCCCATTGAATTGCCACTTGGCATTTCTTGATGCATAATACCTGATCCTGCTGTCATCCACTGCACGTCACCAGCCTTCAAGCTGCCAGTATTACCTAGGCTGTCGCTGTGGTCGACGGTTCCGTTAAGAACATAAGTAATTGTTTCGATGCCACGATGCGGATGCCAAGGAAACCCTCTGTAATAGGCTTCCGGGTTATCGTTACGAAAATCATCAAAAAGTAAAAACGGGTCGTGGGCTTTTGGATTATGAAATCCAAATGCTCTATGCAGATGAACCCCAGCTCCCTCTATTGTTG
>LUQC01000012.1 GCA_001627925.1 Rhodobacteraceae bacterium REDSEA-S34_B6
TTGCATAAGTCATAAGACTTTAAGTCCGACTTTTTTTCGCCGCAAAAATGGTTTTTAAACTTTATTTGAAATATTTTTTTGGATTTACTAAAAAAGAATGGGGATCTTAGCTAACTCAGGGAGTGAAAAATGTTAAAATTATCTAATTTTTCAGTTTGTGTTTTTGCTATCACAGTATTGTGGGGAACACACTCACTTGCTGATAATTTTGAAATTTTATTATCAGATGATGAAAGATCTATTATTGTTAAAACTGGAAAAGAAGAACTTGAGATCGGGATCGGTGAAAATTGTGATGTAATATCTAATGGTGAAAATTATGGTTTTACAGACTGTCAAAGTCAAATTGGGGATTTGGAAATGTCTAAAGTTTCAGCTCAGTTTGGATCTGATGGTGTTGGTTTTAGCTTAGATAACGGCTTAACATTCGGAGATCTCGAGCTCGGTGCAGGTGAGTTACAGTTCGCAATGATGACCGGCGACCAAATTGATAATATTGTTGAGCTTCCAGATGTAGTTGGGGATCTCAAAGATGATAATTTTTATTTATTTACTGATGTCAGTTCAGCATTAGAGGTTGGAGTTGGAGACAATGCCATTTCACTGCCTTCCCCTGTCGATATAAGCGCTTCTTTGCTTTTGGATCTCACAAGCTCCTTGTTGTTTTATAGTGGGCCAATTCCAAGCCCAGTAATGATTGTCGATGGAGCCAATAAATTCATAAAATCAGCCTCTATGTCGGGCGATACAGACAAGGGAATATTATCAGGTGCTTTTGGTTACTCGGTGTACCCTGCATTCAAGTTTGAAAGTGTTCATGAACTTTATCAATCTAGTGACAAAGATCCCTCAAAAGAGGGCTTCAAGGCGAATGTCGTTTTGATAGGAGAATTTGATCTGGCAGGTTTTGCAGCAGTTGAGGGAAGCTTTTTCCTTGATGTTAAAGAAGGACACTTAGGCCTCAACGGTAATGCTAGTGTGAGCTTTGATATGTTTGGTGCGGGCATTTCTCTTGATGTTGCAGAAGGTACTTTTCTGGTAGATGGAGATGGGGTTAGATTTGGCTTAGGCTCAACCCCATCAGAAAGTTTACCTGTCGAATTAAAATATATCTCTCAGTTTGCATACCCTGCGCTTAATGCTAGTTCCAACGCATACGGTCTGGCTAAGACTGACGGTGATTTTTTAGTTAAAATGGATGTCGAGAATATATCATCATCGGGGATCGACTCGATTGATGGCAGCTTTACAATGTCTCCCACTGGGTTGGCGATGGACTCCAAGTTTCAACTTGATCGTGTTGGAAAAGTGAAAGTAGCAGGTGAAATAACAAAAACCGCATGTACTCTAACAGCTGAGAAGATAAAAATTTTTAATTTGTGGGAAATTAAAGACGCCAGCGTAGAATTTTGTGAAATGGCCAAGGAAGGAGCTTATGCTTTCGCCGGTAAGATTAAAATTCTTGGTATTTCAGTAATGGCATCTGGAGTTGGTGATGTAGCGGATTCTGCGGCAGCAGTTTTATCAAAGGATTTGAAATTTAGAGAGGATTTCGAGTTAAAAAAGAAGTTTGGAGTAGGAGGATCAGGTATAGCCGGCGGTTATGTTAAGCTAACAGCAGGTGGTGAAGTAGATGTTGTTATGAATGCAGCATCGGGGAGTTTAAGCTCTAACGTAGATCTTGATGCAAAAGCAAAGTTCTGCGGTAAGGTAAAGATCAAGGGTTTTAAAAGAAAGAAATGTTCCTCAACATCAGGAATCGAAAACTCTTTAGACGTAATGTCAGGGTGTTTTACATTCGATGCAGAAAAGAAGGTTTTAGGAAAAAATTTCAAAATTGATGCTGGCAAAGTGTGCCCTTTCCCTGCAGCCAACAAAGATAAGGCAGAAGATGAGAATGATGATTTAAATGACGGTGATGAGCTTGATCCAGATGATCTAGGGATCGTTGTGGCCTTGCGAGCCCAGAACGGCGAATATGTCATGTGGACAGATGATCTCATGTTGACGACAACAAAAAACTTAGGTGACACCACTTACTTCACACTTCTTAACAAAGACGGTAACGAATGCCCAAAAGATGGCGGAAAAATCGCTGTGCAACTTGGAGATGGTACAGATGAAGATCTTGAAAATTATTGGCGAGTTAAAAAAGATAAATCATCCGCGTTGAATGCAGAAAGTGGAGATGAGGATAGTGGAACCAAGGCCAAAAAGCGGTTTATCATATATGGGCAGGACATGGCTAATGAATGTCTAAGTGATGGCGATACGATACGGCTAAAAAACAAAGAATATGGGAGATGGGTTAGCTCAGCAAGTAAACCGCTAGTAGCCTATAATTCATCAGGAGGCGATGATAAGCTTTTCACCGTAGTTTTTGAGCCCAAAGAGTAAACAATGCTGGGACAAATACGATCTTCTAGATATTTGGATAGAAAGACATGGAAACAGGTGCGCATTAAGCCCTACACCCATGGTAAGTGACCTGATCCAAATAAACGTCTTTGTGAGTGAGTAGGAGTATTGTGAGTTGGGGTGGGGTTACCTGAGGACGAGTGGGCTATGTGGACCATCCTGAGAGGTAGGGGGGGTCAAAAGTTGCTACACCGGTAGCTAATGCTCCGATCTTAAAAAACTAAGGTAAATTCTGCACCAAAAGAATTTTAAAGACAAAAAGTATTTACTCTGCTTTAGTAATTTTGTGAACAACAA
>LUQC01000013.1:0-58311 GCA_001627925.1 Rhodobacteraceae bacterium REDSEA-S34_B6
GGAGTGACCCCTCCAACCATATTTGTACCGTATTCTATGGCCTGTTCACTATGAAACGTCCCTTGCGATCCTGTAAATCCTTGGCAAATTACCCTGGTGTTTTTATTAACTAGAATTGCCATCGTCTTGCCTTTTTACCGCTTTAACTATTTTCTTAGCGCCGTCTTTTAAATTATTGGCTGCAATTACATCTAAGCCTGATGAGTTTATGATTTTATTTCCTGCCTCTACATTTGTTCCTTCTAATCTGACAACTAGTGGCACCTTTAAGCCTACTTCTTTGACCGCGGCTACAACGCCCTCGGCAATCACGTCGCATCTCATGATCCCCCCAAAAATATTTACTAAAATACCTTCAACGTTTGGATCTGATGTTATTATTTTGAACGCTTCAGTGACTTTCTCTTTTGTTGCACCACCACCCACGTCTAAGAAATTTGCTGGCTCGGCCCCATACAACTTAATAATGTCCATAGTGGCCATCGCTAACCCGGCGCCGTTGACCATGCAGCCAATCTCACCATCCAAAGCAATGTAATTCAAATCATATTTTGAAGCTTCTAATTCCTTTGGATCTTCTTCTGTAGTGTCGCGCAGCTCTGCTATATCTGCATGTCTATATGTTGCATTTCCATCAAAGCCCATTTTTGCATCCAAACATTTTAGATCTCCAGAGCCAGATACAATTAATGGATTGATTTCTAACATCTCCATATCTTTATCAACAAAGAGGTTATAAAGGGTGCTCATTAACGAGACACACTGCTTTAATTGTTTACCTTCCAGCCCCAACATGAAAGCTATCCTCCGGCCATGATATGGTTGAAATGATGTGGTCGGGTCTATTGAGAATGATAAGATTTTTTCTGGAGAAGTTGCGGCAACGGCTTCAATATCCATTCCGCCCTCGGTAGAGCATACAAATGAAATTCTGCTTGATTGACGATCTACCAAAATAGCTAGATATAATTCTCTGGTGATGTCAGAGCCATCCTCAATATATACTCGATTTACTTGTTTGCCGATCGGACCGGTCTGGTGGGTAACCAAGGTGCGGCCAAGCATTTTCTTTGCTTCGGAGGCAGCTTCTTCCACTGATTTGGTAATTCGTACCCCGCCTTTAGTTCCGGCATCTGTTTCTAAAAAAGAACCTTTGCCGCGCCCTCCCGCGTGGATCTGAGCCTTTACCACCCAAAGTGGACCATCTAGTTCACCTGCTGCAGTTTTAGCATCCTCTGACTTAAGGACAATTCTTCCATCCGAAACGGGTGCGCCATAGCTTCTAAGTAGAGCTTTTGCCTGGTATTCGTGAATATTCATATTTATTTTCCTGATTTCCCTTGATCGTCAAAAGGCCATTAAGACACTGAAGTTTCTACTAAAATTGTGAAAATTTTATGAAATAAATAATAATTCATAGATATGTGATCACAATCATAATTTTGTGATCACATAATTGATTAATAAGGTTTATCAATATTGGTTAAATGCCTATATGCCCGTATTTAAGGGGGGGCAATTTTGATTCAGGGATCAACATAAGTGATCCTATTTAATTGAGCGAATTATCTATTGCTTTACATGCTGAAACTAAACTTTTTACTGATTCGACAGAACTATTGAACATGTCGAGTTCGTCTTTAGTGAGCTTGATGTCTACGATACGCTCGATACCCTCGCGTCCAATAATAGTTGGAACGCCCACATACATGTTGGAAACCCCTAGTTCGCCCTTGCAGTAAGCCGCGCAGGGTAGTAACCGCTTTTGATCTTTCAGATATGCCTCAGCCATTTCAATTGCTGAGGTAGCGGGAGCGTAGTAAGCAGAGCCGGTCTTAAGTAGTCCAACTATTTCGGCGCCGCCGTCTCGTGTTCTTTGAATAATGTTATCTAGTCGCTCCTGGGTAGTCCAACCCATTTCAACAAGGTCTGGCAATGGAATACCGGCAATCGTTGAATACCGCGGTAATGGCACCATTGTATCGCCATGTCCACCCAGAACAAAAGCTGTCACATCCCGCATGGACACGTTGAATTCAACGGACAAAAAGTGACGAAATCGAGCGCTGTCCAATACCCCTGCCATCCCGCATACCTTATTTTCAGGTAATCCAGAAAATTCTCTCAATGCCCATACCATTGCATCCAAAGGGTTGGTTATGCAGATCACAAACGCATTGGGTGCGTGAGCGCTAATTCCTTCACCGACTGATTTCATAACTTTTAGGTTTATACCAAGTAGATCATCTCGGCTCATACCCGGTTTCCTTGCAACTCCAGCTGTCACAATGCATACATCGGCGCCTGCTATATCTTCATAAGATTGTGTTCCCTTTAAAGCCACGTCAAAGCCCTCGGATGGTCCGGCTTCTGCAATATCCAGAGCTTTGCCATTTGGGATACCTTCTGCGATATCAAACAAAATAACATCGCCTAGTTCTTTGATTGCTGCAAGATGTGCTAAAGTTCCACCAATTTGTCCCGCACCAATAAGAGCGATTTTAGATCTAGCCATAGAAAACTCCGGTACTGCTAATAAGAAAATCCACTGAAGCTCTAGACTTTTTAACCTAGTTTCGCAAGGTATCTGTCAGAGTTAGACATCTTTTTAATATAATTTTTTTTAATTACAGCTTTACAAACTTATTTGTGACTTCTAACGATTTTTTATTGTAAATTTAAATGAAGCCGAACATTTTAGTTTCTTCCGGTATTTTATAAATTTAACCATTACTCGACATTGAATTTGTCTACGTTTAATACCGAATTAAATGGATTTAATTTTAAGCAAAAGAGAGAACTTATGACACTTTTAATATTTGGAAATATTCTTTGGATAATTGCACATACATTCAAGCGCTTATTGCCGAATTTCAGGAATTCCTTAGGAAATGCTGGCAAGGGTGTCGTTGCTTTCTTGATAATCATATCATTGGTACTCATGATCTTAGGTTATAGATCTGCCGAGTACATCGGCGTTTGGACACCTCCACAATTTTTCCTTCATATTAATAACTTAATGATGGTTGCAGCTGTTTTTGTATTTGCAATCGGTCATACAAAAGGTCGATTACGAGGTCGTTTGCGCCATCCAATGCTTACATCTGTAAAAATTTGGGCTCTTGCACACCTTTTGGTAAATGGTGATTTGGCATCGATAATTCTATTTGGTTCAATGTTGGCGTGGGCTGCAATGGCTGTAGTTTTAATAAACAAATCTGAAACATGGGAGCGACCAGAACCCGGTGAGGCAAAAAAGGATGTAGTTCTGGTGGTTATAGTATTGTCTGTATATGTTTTAGTTTCGGGTATTCATTGGGCTTTAGGTGTTTGGCCATTCCCGGGAGCTGCGTAGTGGCACAGCTATATAGATTGCTTACAGGCGAAGACAGTTCTGAGTTTTGTCACAAGGTGAGTTTAGCATTGGCAAGAGGTTGGTGTCTTTACGGGGATCCTCAGTATAGTTATGACGGTCAAACCAGTAAGATGCGTTGTGCTCAAGCTGTGATCAAGAATGTTAGTCAGGACTACGATGCAGACATGAAGTTGGGAGAACAATGAAATATAATCTTAGCCTCTGGCCCTAATTAAAAATTTAATCTATGTATTGTTCCGGCAATAAATCCATAACACAAATTCTGCTTGATAGGTATAAGCCCAACAATGTCGACTTCAAAGAGTAATCAGCGCCCACTGTCACCGCATCTATCAGTTTATAAATGGCAGTTGCATGCTATTACTTCAATTCTTACGAGGATTACTGGTAATGCACTTATTGTTGGCGTTATACTATTTGTGAGTTGGTTACTTGCTGCAGCTACTTCTGATGCTAGTTTTCGGGCTGTAAATGCGATAATTTCGAGTTGGTTTGGCAAGCTGATTTTAATTGGATCTCTCTGGGCCCTTTGGTATCACACTTTAGCAGGCATTAGGCATCTTATTTGGGATCACGCGGTATGGCTTGATATTAGAAAATCAAGACTTTTAGGCTGGTCTGTGGTGATTGGCTCCTTTGCTTTGACCTTCTTAACCGTTTTATTTTTGTGAACTCATTGTAGATTAATTATATTGAGGTATCAGATAAATGACATTCAAAATGATTAAAACAGGAACCTCGCACTTTAGAGCCATGAAAATTAGCTCTATGGTATTAGTACTGCTGATCCCACTTTTTTTATTTACAATAGCACCTATTGTTGGTGAAAAACGTGAAATAATTCTGGCGAAACTTGAACAGCCTATTTATGCGCTTATCGTCGCATTAACTTTTACAGTAGGTCTGCTACACTTTAAAAGTGGAGTTCAGGTTTTGATAGAGGATTATGTGCACGGAAGTATGAGCAAAGTATGGATAAATATTACCATTGCCTTATCTTATCTGTTGATTGGACTAACACTTTTTGCGTTGACTAAAATATTGTTATAGGGACTTTTCATTGAAAGCATATTCTCATGAAACCCACGAGTATGATGTAGTTGTTGTGGGCGCCGGTGGCTCAGGGCTTCGTGCAACTTTGGGCATGGCTGAGCAAGGTCTCAAAACAGCTTGCATAACAAAGGTTTTCCCTACTCGTTCGCATACCGTAGCGGCACAAGGTGGCATAGCGGCTTCACTTGGAAATATGGGTCCTGATCATTGGCAGTGGCATATGTATGATACGGTTAAAGGCTCGGATTGGCTTGGTGACACCGATGCTATGGAGTATTTGGCTAGAGAAGCACCTAAGGCTGTATATGAGCTGGAGCACTATGGGGTTCCTTTCAGTAGAACTGAAAAGGGTGAGATTTATCAACGTCCGTTTGGCGGTCATACGACAGAATTTGGTGACGGACCGCCAGTTCAAAGAACGTGTGCGGCGGCGGATAGGACCGGTCATGCGATCCTGCATACATTATATGGTCAATCACTGAAGCAGAACGCTGAATTCTACATTGAGTACTTTGCTGTTGATTTGATAATGGCCGAAGATGGGCGCTGCCAAGGTGTTGTTTGCTGGAAGTTGGATGATGGGTCCTTCCATGTGTTTATCTCGAAAATGGTTGTCCTCGCAACCGGTGGCTACGGGAGAGCGTATTTTAGCGCAACATCAGCTCATACATGTACCGGTGATGGTGGTGGCATGATTGCTCGTGCTGGACTTCCGCTTCAAGATATGGAGTTTGTACAATTTCACCCAACCGGCATTTATGGTTCAGGCTGTTTAATTACAGAAGGGGCTCGAGGTGAGGGTGGTTATTTGACGAATTCAGAGGGAGAGCGTTTCATGGAGCGGTACGCTCCACATTATAAAGACTTAGCTCCCAGAGATTACGTAAGCCGCTGCATGACTATGGAAATTCGTGAAGGTCGAGGCGCGGGTAAGTCAGGAGATCACATACATCTTAATCTGAGTCATTTACCAGAAGATGCGCTTGCGGAAAGGCTTCCTGGCATTTCTGAGTCTGCAAAAATTTTTGCTGGAGTCGATGTTACCAAAGAGCCAATACCAGTGCTCCCAACGGTTCATTATAACATGGGCGGTATCCCCACAAATTATTGGGGTGAGGTTTTGAGTCCTAAACCAGAAAACCCAAATGAAATTGTGCCAGGCTTAATGGCTGTTGGCGAAGCTGGTTGCGCTTCAGTTCATGGGGCTAATAGATTAGGTTCTAATTCTTTAATTGACCTCGTGGTTTTTGGAAGAGCAGCGGCAATAAAAGCTGGTGAAGTTGTAGATTCAAGTTCATCTAATCCAGAACTAAATAAGCTATCAATTGACCAAGCTTTTGATCGTTTTGACAATCTCCGTTATGCGAAAGGTGAAATTCCGACAGCTGACCTCAGGTTGCAAATGCAAAAAACCATGCAAGAGGATGCGGCTGTTTTTAGAACATCAGAGACGCTCGCGAATGGTGTCAAAAAGATGAATAAAATTGCATCTGATGTAAAAGATTTGTCAGTTACCGACAGAAGTCTAGTCTGGAATAGTGATTTGATGGAAACATTAGAGCTTACAAATCTAATGCCAAACGCATTAAGTACTATTTGGGGTGCTGAAGCCAGGAAAGAAAGTCGAGGTGCACACGCTCATGAAGATTTTGCGAGTCGTGATGATGAAAAATGGCGTGTGCATACGATCGCAAGATTTTCTGACAACGCAAATTCAATTGATTTAAGCTATCGGCCTGTAATAAAAGAGCCTCTTTCGTCCGAAGAGCAGGGAGGCATAAGTTTGGAAAAAATAGCACCGAAAGAGCGGACATTTTAGAGGTTATGGCATGGTACAACTAACACTTCCAAAGAATAGTAGAATAAAGAAGGGCAAAACTTGGCCAAAGCCTGAAGGAGCTAACAATTTACGCGTCTTCAACATTTATCGTTGGTCGCCAGATGATACAAAAAACCCTAGCTTAGATACTTACTTCGTAGATATTGATAACTGTGGTCCAATGATTTTGGATGCTTTAATAAAAATTAAAACAGAGATAGACCCGACCCTTACGTTCCGTAGATCTTGTCGTGAAGGGATTTGTGGATCATGTGCTATGAGTATAGATGGTATTAATACTTTGGCATGCATTCATGGAATTGACGACATAAAAGGGGATATAAATATTTACCCTCTACCTCATATGCCTGTGATTAAAGACCTTATTCCTGATCTAACTCATTTTTATGCGCAACATGCCTCGATAATGCCATGGTTAGAGACCAAATCCAACAGGCCGGCAAAGGAGTGGAAACAGTCTATCGAAGATAGGAAGAAATTGGATGGCCTATACGAATGCGTAATGTGTGCATCGTGTTCGACCTCATGTCCATCTTATTGGTGGAATAGTGATAAGTACCTAGGTCCTGCTGCATTGCTTCACGCTTATCGTTGGATTATTGACAGCAGAGATGAGGCGACCGGCGAACGCCTGGGTGAGCTTGAAGACCCGTTTAAACTATATCGCTGTCATACAATAATGAATTGCACAAATACATGTCCCAAGGGACTTAATCCTGCCAAAGCAATAGCTGAGGTAAAAAAAATGATGGTAGAGAGAAGTTTTTAGCGAAAACTTTTATGACGTTTTATTTGGCTGGAAACGCTGCTGCCAGAGCCACATCGATCATTTGAGCAAATGTCTTTTCTCGTTCATCAGATGGCAGGGCCTCTCCCGTCTGAAGATGATCAGATACAGTTAAGATTGCAAGCGCTTTTCTATTAAAACGCGCAGCTAAAGTATATAGTTCAGCCGCCTCCATCTCTACAGCCATAATGCCATGTCTGACCATTTGCTCATTAAGATCTGGTCTTTCGTCATAGAAAGTGTCTGAAGAATAAATATTTCCAACGTGCGTTTTAATGCCTTTACTTTTTGCAAAATTATAAGCGTTATGCAGAAGTTCAAAATCTGCACATGGAGAAAAACTTACTTCTTTCATTATAGTAGAAGAAGGCGTTGATATGTAACTGGTAGTTTGTGCAATGACTATATCGCGAATATTTATATTTGGCTGCATTCCTCCGCATGAACCAATTCTAATTAAAGTTTTTACATCATAATCCCTTATGAGTTCATTCGCATAAATTGAAAGGGAAGGCATTCCCATACCACTGCCCTGTATAGTAACGCGGTTTCCATTGAAAGATCCTGTGTAGCCAAACATTCCTCGAACCTGGTTTACGAGACGAGGAGACGTCAGAAAGTTTTCTGCCGCCCATTTTGCTCGCATTGGATCTCCCGGTAAAAGAACCGTTTCGGCGATTTCATCATTTTTAGCTCCAATGTGAATAGTCATTATTTACCTTTGGTATTTTACGAATGGGGTTAAAGATGCAATTTGATCGTATAATTTCCGTGCATCATGATTAAATTCTTGCGTCATCCAGTAGACCGACGAAGTTCCATTTTCATCGGCCGCCTCGTACACAGATTGAATTAAAGCTTTTGCAACACCATGACGCCGCATTTCTTTCAGCGTGAATAAGTCTTGCAAATAGCATACATCTTCCGTCCGCCAGTTGTGAGCATGAAAAATATAATGTACGAGCCCGTGTAGCTTATCTCCACTGTAAGCAACTAAACAGCATTGATTTTTGTTATCTCTATTGATTAGTCGAGTGAAGGTTTCAGAGTATATTTCCAGTGGCAGTTTCGTTTCGTAAAACCTCAAATATTCTCCCCAGATAAACTGCCATTGATCCCTGTCTTGCTCTTCTAGTGGTCTAATATTGAATCTTTTAGTCATCGTTTGGCCTGTTTTTCTGAAGTATTTTATCTATCATACACCAGAATAAACATCCAAGCTTTTTTGAGAAAGTCTTTGCAATGGCAAAGTTATTCAGCTGCTACTCGTTGGGGATCTGCGAGCTCCACTATATCAATCATTATAGAATTTAGCTCAAAGTCTTTTGGAGTGTAAACTTTAGACACGCCCATTGCTTTAAGTGCAGTGGCGTCTTCGTCAGGGATTATTCCTCCAACTACTAATGGAATATGGTTCAAATTCGCTTTTGACAGCCTTTCTAGTGTTTCTTTTACTAACGGTATGTGGCTTCCAGATAGAATAGATAGCCCAATAACATGTGGTTGTGTTTCTAGAACTGCATCAACCAGTTGCTCTGGCGTTAGGCGAATTCCCTGATATTCTATTTCCATTCCACAATCTCTGGCACGAAAAGCAATTTGTTCGGCACCGTTTGAATGCCCATCGAGACCAGGCTTTCCCATAAGAAACTTTAATCTTCGTCCTAGTTTGTCAGATACTAAGTCTACAGCCGAACGTATTTCATCCAAGCCTTCAGTTTTGTTTGATTTCGATTTTGACAGGCCAGTAGGTCCGCGGTATTCACCATATACTGATCGCATAATCGCAGCCCATTCCCCGGTCGTTACGCCGGCTTTAGCAGCGTTTACCGAAGCAGGCATAATATTATCGCCGTTCTTTGCAGCATCATTAAGCTCAGTTAGTGCTTTTTCTACTACTTCAGCATTTCTTCCGTCGCGCCACTGATTTAGTCTATCAATCTGTTCATTTTCGACTGCTGGATCAACAATCATAATACCCTTGTCACCCGTAGTAAGAGGAGACTCTTCGGTGGATGTATATTTGTTTACACCAACAACAACTGTTTCATTCGTTTCAATTTTGTTGAGCCGGTCTGCATTTGAGTCCACGAGCCTTGATTTCATGTATTCGATTGCTTGAACTGCACCTCCCATACTATCAAGGTTTGCCAATTCGTGACGCGCACCATCTTTTAAAATTTTAACTTTTTCTTCAACTGCTGGATTATTATCAAATAGATCCTCGTACTCGAGTAAGTCTGTCTCGTATGCCATAATTTGTTGCATTCGCATTGACCACTGCTGATCCCAGGGACGTGGTAAACCCAATGCCTCATTCCAAGCAGGTAGTTGAACAGCTCTTGCTCTAGCCTTCTTTGACAAGGTTACAGCTAGCATCTCGATTAGAATTCGGTAAACATTGTTTTCAGGCTGTTGCTCTGTCAATCCTAAAGAGTTCACTTGTACGCCGTATCTGAAACGGCGATACTTTGGGTCAGAAACACCATATCTCTTTGTGCAAATCTCATCCCATAGATCTACAAAAGCGCGCATTTTGCACATTTCTGTCACAAATCGAATGCCCGCATTTACAAAAAACGAAATTCTTCCCACGAGCTGTGGAAACTCCTTTTTGGAAACACGTGGGCGCAATTCATCCAAAACCGCGGTGGCTGTTGCTAATGCGAATGCAAGCTCCTGTTCTGGAGTGGCGCCTGCTTCTTGTAAATGGTAAGAACAAACATTCATTGGGTTCCATTTTGGGATTTCTGAATAACAGTATTCTGCAACATCACCTATTAGCTTTAGAGAAGCTTGAGGTGGGCAAATGTATGTTCCTCTGCTAAGGTATTCTTTAATTATATCATTCTGAACAGTGCCTTGTAGTTTTCGGATGTCAGCTCCTTGTTCCTCAGCTACCGCTATGTACAGAGCTAGAAGCCATGGAGCTGTAGCATTAATGGTCATCGAAGTATTCATTTGATCCAAAGGGATTTGGTCAAATAAGGTTCTCATATCTCCGAGATGACATACGGGTACACCAACTTTTCCAACCTCACCGCGGGAAAGCAGATGATCACTGTCATATCCTGTTTGAGTTGGAAGGTCGAAAGCTACCGAAAGTCCAGTTTGCCCCTTGGCTAGATTTGATCTGTAGAGTTGGTTCGATGCTAAGGCTGTTGAATGTCCAGCGTAAGTTCTAATAAGCCACGGACGATCTTTTGTAGTTTGTGACATCTAAAACTCCTTGAGTACTCTTTGCGAAATAATCTTAGACTTGGAGGGTAGATAATGAAATATTATGTCGGAGTCAATTCGCTGCATCGCGGCAAAAGATATTGAACGCTTTTTAGCAGGATATTTTAATCGATATTGAAACAAAATCTTTTTTACACCCTCAACTAAACTACTACTTAATATGGTTCGTATTTTTAAAAAGCAATAAAATTACAAATTAGATACAAAAAAAGTTGCAATCTTTCGTGGAGAATTATAATGCTTGCGGCAGATATGATTCTGCATTGCGGCAATCATGAGAAATTTAATATGGAGATGATTATGGCCTTAGACGCTGACGTTGCATACCCAACCTATGATGCACCAGAAAAAGATTTATATGAGTTAGGTGAAATACCTCCATTTGGATATGTTCCAAAACAAATGTATGCATGGGCAATACGCCGAGAAAGGCATGGTGAGCCAGAAAAGGCCTTTCAAGTAGAAGTTGTTGATACACCACTGCCATCTGGTAACGAGGTATTAGTGCTAGTTATGGCTGCAGGCGTCAATTATAATGGCGTTTGGGCTGGTTTGGGAGTGCCCATATCGCCTTTTGACGGTCACAACGCAGAGTATCATATCGCTGGCTCTGATGCATCAGGTATCGTTTGGGCCGTAGGTGATAAAGTGCGTAACTGGAAAGTTGGTGACGAAGTTGTAATTCACTGTAATCAAGATGATGGCGACGACGAAGAATGTAATGGTGGTGACCCTATGTATTCAACAAGTCAGCGCATTTGGGGATATGAAACTCCAGACGGGTCTTTTGCTCAATTTACTAGCGTGCAAGCTCAGCAGCTTTTACCACGACCTAGACATTTAAGTTGGGAAGAAAGTGCCTGCTATACTTTGACACTAGCCACAGCCTACAGAATGCTGTTCGGTCACGATCCACATGAATTAAAGCCTGGACAGAATGTTTTGGTATGGGGTGCATCTGGAGGACTTGGTTCATATGCGATCCAGTTAGTTAAAGCGGCCGGTGGTAACGCAATCGGAGTAATATCTGATGAAAGTAAGCGAGACTTTGTCCTCGGCCTGGGAGCAAAAGGTGTTATTAATCGGAATGACTTCAAATGCTGGGGTCAATTACCCACTGTAAATACTCCAGAGTACGCTGAATGGTTCAAAGAAGTTCGTAAATTTGGTAAGGCAATATGGGACTTCACTGGTAAGGGTAATAATGTAGATATAGTTTTTGAGCATCCTGGTGAAGCGACTATTCCTGTTTCAACATTTGTCTGTAAAAAAGGAGGAATGGTCGTGATTTGTGCTGGCACCACCGGTTATAACTGCACGTTTGACGTTAGGTATTTATGGATGCACCAAAAGAGAATCCAGGGCAGTCACTTCGCTCACTTAAAGCAAGCAGCTTCTGCAAATAGGCTGATGGTCGAGCGTCGCCTTGATCCATGTATGTCAGAAGTGCTTCCGTGGGATCAAATTCCTCAGGCTCATACTAAAATGATGAAAAATGAACATAAACCAGGAAATATGGCAGTTTTAGTACAAAGCCCGCGTATTGGTCTATCGACATTTGAAGAAGTAATTAAATAAGAGAACCAAGCTGGCTTAAGCCAGCTTGGAACTACTTTGTACAATTTTATCCACTCTAAATAATAAAAGCATTTAATAAAATAACTATATAACGGTAAACTATACCTTTTTATCATGTTTAACTGGTAAGCATTAATCTTTTATATATGGTGCATAAAATGCATCAGAATTTTAACTCGCTATCTTTTGATCAAGACCAAGCTCTAAGTAATGTTTTGGTTATTTTAGAGCGAGCCGGAATAAATTTAAGAACTGGTCAAATTTCAGCGCAAATTCCTAAGACTAAATCAGTACACGCGCTTATAGGAAGTGCCGGCTCAGGTAAAACTGCGTTATTAAGTCATATAACTGAAAAAATGGTTGAGGTCGGTGTAGAAAGTATATCGGGTGATTTTGAAATTAGGAAAAATAAGAAAAAGCGTACAGTTTCAATTTTAGCTCCGACAAATAAAGCGGCAAATATACTCCGAATGAGAGGTGTGCCCGCAACTACTATTCACCGAATACTATATACCCCCGTTTATGATCCCGATTATGAAAGAATAGTGGAGTGGCTGGTCGGTGAAAGAGATGAAAAGCCTGTTTTGGATGGTTTGTCAGAGAATTCGTTAAGTCGCGCATGGGATTTTTACAGATCTAACAAGTCTATTCCTGGGGCGCTGGCAGCGGCGGGCCTGAAAGGCTCTGATTTTATAAGTGGCTGGAAAAGGAGAGAAGAGCCCTTGGACATTGGTTTTATTGATGAGTCATCAATGCTTGATGATGATCAGTTAAATGATTTGAAGGAGATTTTTTCAACCTTAATATTATTTGGCGATCCCGCTCAACTCGCGCCAATCAACCAATCAGGACGGATGATTTTTGACAAGCTTTCGTCTGAGAATAAGTCAGTTCTATCACAAATTCACAGGCAGGCTTCGGATAATCCAATTCTAAAGCTTTCAAATTTTTTACTAGATCCTGCAACCGACTTTACAGACTTTGAACGGCAATTACGTGAAATTGCAAACGAAGATAATAGAGTTGTTTGGGCTCAAAGAGTGAATGTAGATCTGATGGCCCGTAGCCCAGTTCTGGTTTGGCGGAATGCTACTCGAATAAGGTTAATAAATGCTTTTCGCACTGTATATAATGCGCCAAATGATAGATTACTTGAAGGTGAACCGCTTATTTGTGATGGACTGGAATTACCACTTAAACATAGGAAAAAAAGGATTGATCTTGAAGCTCGTGGACTAACTAAAGGTGCTAACGTTATTTATCTAGGACCTGGTAAAAAAATGGGGTTCTCAAAGCTTTTTGTGGTGGGGTCTGATGCGCCTAGGCTTTCAGCTGCGTCAATAATCAAAATTGAACTGCCGAATGAAGATGAACCATTCATTCCGTTTGCTGCCACTATGGGAGCTGTTTTTCTGCATGGCTCTGCTGTGACTATTCACAAAGCTCAAGGCTCACAATGGGAAAATGTACAAGTTTTTGGGCCAGATATTTACGCGGCAGCCCAGACCAACAGGATGGAGTCAGGTTTGCCACTTTGGAAAAGGCTAGCATATGTTGCAATAACGCGTGCCCAGGAAAAACTCTATTGGATTACCCGTAGTCGTTTGTCGAAGCCAGTTAGCCCTCTTGATATTTCCGATCTAAATTAAGTGGTCAAAGCCCGTGTCAAATTACATGAGAAAATATAATTGATCAGCTATTGCTATCGAGCCAAAAAGTTGCAGGACCGTTATTCAATAATTCGACTTTCATGCTAGCGCCAAATACCCCTTGCTGCGTTGGAATTTTTATTCGTTTGAGGTTCGCAATGAAAAGTTCATAGAAGTAGTTTGCGTCTTGTGGGTTTGCAGCACTTGAAAAACCAGGTCGGTTTCCTTTTTTAATGTCTGCAGCTAACGTAAATTGTGAAATAACTAACGCTTCTCCACCGATATCATGAAGAGTTAAGTCCATCTTTCCTTCAGATGACTCAAAGATCCTTAGTTTTGAAATTTTTTGTGTAAGTGCGTTTACAACATTCTCGTCGTCGCCTTTCATAGCGCAAACAAAAATTAAGAGTCCCTTAGCACAGCTACCCTTAAGTTTGCCATCGACATATACCTTTGCTGATGAAACCCTTTGTAAGAGTACCCTCATTACTTATTTCGCCTTTCACTTCTATTAACGTTACGTTTTCCCGAAATGTTACTGTTATCATTTAAGCTTTTTGTTCCAGAATACTTTTTCTGGCTTTTTTCTGCTTGCGAATTATCAACTCTATCTTTTAGTAAGTTTTTTACCCTACTCAATCGAACCTCTTGGACTTCACCCTTTTTTAACGTGCCAAGTTCAAAATCTCCGAAGCTAATTCTCAATAACCGATTTACAGATAATCCCACAAAGCCGAGTGCTTTGCGGATTTCTCGGTTTTTACCCTCACGAAGCCCAATACTTAGCCAAGCATTTGCGCCCGTTTGACGATCAAAGGAAACATCCATTGGTTTAAAGTATGTGCCTTCTACAAAAATTCCGTGCCTTAATGGTTCGAGCATACTATCCTTCAACTTACCTTTAACTCGTACTCGGTATCGCCTAAGCCAACCAGTTGAGGGTAATTCAAGACGTCTTTTTAGTTCTCCATCGTTTGTTAGCAGCAATAGTCCTTCGGAGTTTAAATCCAGTCTTCCGATTGAAACTACTCTCGGCAGTTCCTTTGGCAGATTGTCAAAAATAGTCGGGCGATTTTTTTCATCTTTTGAGGTAGAGACGAGACCAACGGGTTTATTATATATCCATAAACGTGTCTGTTCTGGTGGTAACAATAATTTACCATCAACTTCTATGACGTCGTTTTTAGTTAGATTCAGCGCAGGACTATTTATAGTCTTACCATTCACCTTGACCCGTCCATCTAGGATTAATTTTTCGGATTCTCTTCTGCTTGCTAGCCCAGCTCTAGCAATGATTTTAGCAATACGCTCGCCTTTGTTTGCTTGGTGTTTCATTAGAATTTGTGTATGTTATTATTAATAATATAGGAAGGGCCAATTGAACTCTTTTACTAGTAGTGGCTTTACAAATTTTATGAAAATGGCCATAGAACAAGCTAAAATAGCGCAATCTGCGGGAGAGGTTCCAGTGGGTGCGGTATTGTTAGGTCCAGCTGGTGATGTCTTGGCAAAGTCAGGAAACAGAACTCGAGAACTCAAAGACCCCTCAGCCCACGCTGAAGTATTAGTAATCCGGGAAGCTTGCCAAGTTCTAGGAAATGAAAGATTAATTGGTTGTGATTTATATGTTACTTTGGAACCTTGTGCTATGTGCGCTGCCTTAATTTCAGCTTCTCGAATTCGTCGGCTCTATTATGGTGCGAGTGATATAAAATCAGGTGGTGTTGAACAAGGTGCTCGTATCTTTTCACACAGTCAAACGCATCATCGACCTGAAATATATCCGGGAATATGTGAAGAAGAAGTAGTTGGACTTATGTCGAGTTTTTTTGGCGATTTAAGACATTAAAATATTCAAAGAATATGGCTATAAGTCATTGGACCAAAAGGGTTGGTAATTGGCTTGTAAACTATTTAAGGGCTGTACTGCACCGACCGCATGTGCTCGGGTGCTTGAAATTTCCTACATCGGGTAGAATTTTCCAGCATCGCTCACATTTCGTTCCAACTGATTTCTTGAAATCAACTGCAGCGCCATCAATTTCACTTGACCTGTATGCGTCTTTAGGGGGATTTGCAGAAGTAAGTTTTATATCGGAGGTTATACAAATATCCTTAAAGGGTACAGATTCTAGAACTGAAAGCGCATCCTTGTCTTGTACATGAACGGTTGGTGCGGCTTCTAAACTAGATCCAATGACCTTATCTACCCTCTGTAATTCTAGAGCAGATGTGACTAGTCGTCTGTAGTTCCTTACAATTGACCATTTTTTTGCGAGTTTATCATCCCGCCATTCAGATGGTGTGTTTGGTATATCTACAAGATGAACTGAACTATCTTTGTCAGGATAACGTTCAAGCCAGACCTCTTCCATTGTAAATACCAAAATCGGTGCTAACCATGTCGTTAGACGATGAAAAAGTAAGTTCAGTACTGTTCGAGCCGATCTTCGTTCGATGGTATCTCCATCGCAGTAGAGGACATCTTTCCGGATATCGAAGTAAAAGGATGATAAATCTACGGTTGCAAAGGTAAAAATGGCTTGGAAAACACCCTGAAAATCATAAGAGTCGTATCCTTGTTGTACTTTTTCATCTAACTCACAAAGCCGATGCAAAACCCAACGCTCTAATTCTGGCATTTCATTTGAGACTGTTTCGTCTGATACATCGTAATCACTAAGTGATCCCAGCATGAAACGCATTGTGTTTCGCAGTCTTCGATAACTGTCCGCTACACCCTTCAAAATTTCAGGCCCAATTCGTAAATCTGCAGTATAGTCCGATTGAGCAACCCACAATCTTAAAATATCAGCACCATATTGCTTGATAACTTGCTCGGGAGCTATCGTATTTCCCAAAGACTTTGACATTTTCATGCCTTTTTCGTCCAATGTGAACCCATGCGTTAGAACGCCATGATACGGCGCCCGTCCCTTTGTCCCGCATGACTGAAGCATCGATGAATGGAACCAACCTCTATGTTGATCAGTTCCCTCTAGATACAAATCAGCAAAACCGTCGTCAGATCCATCGTCGCGGTCTCTTAAAACGAAAGCGTGTGTTGAGCCGCTATCGAACCAAACATCTAAGATATCAAAAACTTGGTTGTAATGATCTGGATTTTCTAGTCCTTTCAAAAAACGCTCTTTTGCATTCTGCTTATACCAAGCGTCTGCACCTTCTGTTTCGAAGGCTTCCGCAATCCGTTTGTTTACTTGCTCATTACGAAGTAAAAAATCACGATCAGTCGGTTGTGCGCCTTTTTTAGTGAAACAAGTAAGCGGAACGCCCCATGCTCGCTGCCGAGACAAGACCCAGTCTGGCCTTGCTTCTATCATTGAATACAGTCGATTGCGTCCAGTTTTTGGCGTCCACTGAACGAGCTTATCAATCGACTTTAGCGCTCTTTGCCGAATTGTATCGCCATATTCATCAAAAGTATCATCGACTTTCTTATCGATAGCTGCGAACCACTGTGGTGTATTTCTGAAAACTATTGGTGCTTTTGACCGCCAAGAATGGGGATAGCTGTGGGTCAGACGCCCTCGAGCAATAATATTCCCGGCCTCGACAAGTTTATTTATAACCTCAGTGTTCGCTTTCCCTTCTTTGCCTTTTCGATCGAAAACTGTAAGACCTGCAAAGAACGGGACATGTGCCAAAAATTCACTTTCTTCACCCACATTGTGGGTCATTCTGTCCAGCCAGTTACGTTTTAAAAAACACTCATAGTCGTCTGCTCCGTGACTGGGCGCCGTATGCACAAACCCTGTGCCAGCATCGTCTGTAACATGATCTCCATCTATTACTGGTACATCATAGCTCCAAAATGAATCTAATTCCGAGAAGGGGTGTTGGCACACACAATCTTTTAACTCGGAACTCAGAACATCTTTAACTCTCGTGTGTTTGGTAACTCTAGATTTTTCTAATGTTTCACTGGCCAAGTTGTCAGCAATTATATAGTAATCACCTTTTGCGGTCCAACTTTCCTCTGATGTTTCATCAACGTGATATAAACCATAAGAAATTTCGGGATTGAAGGCGATTGCGCGATTTGATGGAATGGTCCACGGTGTCGTGGTCCAAATAACTATTCGAGCTTTTGATATTTCCGCTGATGCATTTTTAATTTTAAAGGCGACCCAAATGGTGTGAGACTTGTGGTCATGATATTCTATTTCAGCTTCTGCCAATGCAGTCTTTTCAACCGGTGACCACATTACAGGTTTCGATCCTTGGTAAAGGGTCCCATTCATTAAGAATGTCATGAACTCTTCTGCGATTACTCTTTCAGCATGGAAGTCCATTGTAAGGTATGGGTTTTCCCACTTTCCCATAACTCCTAATCTTTTGAATTCCTCCCTCTGGGTCTCTACCCAGCCAGCGGCAAATTTTCGGCATTCCTGTCTGAAATCTATAATATCAACATCGTCTTTATTTTTTCCTTTGGACCGATATTGTTCCTCGATTTTCCACTCAATTGGTAACCCATGACAATCCCATCCAGGGATATATCTCGCGTCTTTTCCCATCATTTGCTGGCTACGAACGACCATATCTTTCAGAATTTTGTTAAGTGCATGGCCAATATGCAGATGTCCGTTCGCATATGGGGGGCCATCATGTAATATAAATGAAGATCTGCTCTTTTTTTGGCGAAGAGTGTCATAAACCTTAATATTTTCCCACTTTGCGAGCCATTCTGGTTCTCGTTTTGGTAACCCGGCTCTCATTGGAAAATCTGTTTTTGGCAGATTTAAGGTATCTTTGTAGTCTGGTATTTCAGCACACATTACGAATGTTCTCTAATTTTTTGGTATTTTTCGAATTGATTTGATTTGTAGATAGCTAGTCCCGGCCACTTCTAATCAATAAGCGCCGGGCAAATAATTAGGAAGAATGATGTCCTGGTTTTAAACATGGCGTACGTATAGCGAAATCAAACTTGCGCGTCCAGAGCAAAGCTCTTTAGACTGATATATCAAATTGATTTAATATATTTTTCAACTGCAGTCCTTACGCTCGATGATCCGCTTGCAATTTCTGAATTCATGATATTGCTTAATTCTTCAAGATTTACGCGTCTAAGCAAATGTTTGACTGGGCCTATTGACGCTGGTCTCATGGATAGACTCGAGAACCCAATAGCACAGAGGCAAACGGCTTCTATTGGTCGCCCCGCATCTTCTCCGCAGAAGGAAATAGGCGTTTTCAATTCTTTACAGCGATTGATTACAAACTTGAGATAAGTGAGAAAACTACTGCTTAGAGTGTCATATTTTCGTCTCACCAATTCATTTTCCCTATCCGCAGCAAAAAAGAACTGTTTAAGATCGTTGCCTCCAACAGATAAAAAATCTACAGCCGTAAAAAAGTCTTCTGGAGCATACGCGAGAGATGGAGTTTCGAGCATTGCTCCAACTTTGAGTTCATTCGGAATGTTATGTCCCAACCGTTTTTCTCCACTCAAAACTCTATCGACTAATTCTTTTGCCTTATAAAACTCACTATCTTGTGAAATTAGTGGAAACATTATTGATAAATTGCGTCCATTCGAGGCACGAATTAATGCTTCTATTTGCATTCTCATAATGCTGGGTCTGTCTAATGCAATTCTTATTGCCCGCCAGCCTAAGGCAGGGTTGGCTTCGTTTATATTGGGCATGTAAGACAAAACTTTATCGGAACCTATATCAAGCGTTCGAAAAACAATTTCTTTGCCTTTCGCAGCCTCTAGTACTCTCGAGTAAAGGTTTTTTAACTCGGATCTTTTGGGCATCTGGTTTCTTATTAAGAATTGTAATTCAGTACGAAACAACCCTACGCCGTTAGCACCTGAGCCGGTTAGACTTGGTAAATCAGCCATTAAACCAGCATTCATGCGTAAGTCAATTATTTTGCCATCTGTAGTCTTTGCGGGTTCCTCTCTAAGAGCCGTGTAACGGGCTTGGTTTTCAGCTTCCATTGCAATTTTTTCAGAAAATGCATTCGCAACATTATCATCAGGACGCAAATGCACTATTCCTTGCGTACCATCCACTAGAATAGGATCACCATTCAAAGCTTCAGTTGTTATATTTGTTGCATTTATCACTAACGGTATACTAAGGGCGCGCGCCACGATTGCAGCATGGCTACCAACGGATCCTTCTTCTAGAACAACTGCGTTAAGTTTCCGTCCATAATCCAATAGCTCCGCCGGGCCAATATTACGAGCAATCATAATTGGATCTTTTGGAATTTCTGCTCCGGTATCAGTGCCTTGTCCGGTTAAAATTCGTAACAACCTATTAGACAAATCATCTAGATCATGAAGCCTCTCTCTCATGTAACTATCTGCGACTTGGCTCATGCGGGCTCTTGCAGCAGATTGCTCTTTTTCTACGGCTGCTTCGGCTGATAAGCCTTGATCGATATCAGCTTCCATACGCCGAAGCCACCCGCGTGAGTTTGCGAACATCCGGAAAGCTTCAAGAATTTCAGTTTGTTCCCTATCTCCGTCGGCAATCTTATCTACAATTTCATCAACGCCCTGCCTAAGAAGGTCTACAGCATTTTGAAGTCTTGTTTTTTCTTCTTTTGGATCATCAGAGACTAAATTTGTTACCACAACTCTGGGCTCGTGAAGCCAAACACTACCTTTTGCCGCTCCCTCTTGCCCGCTTGTCCCGCGAAACAAGACGGATTGCTGATGTAATGCTGTAAGTCCTGTTTCATCACCTACAAAAGCCCCAAGTTCAGTCATCTCGGCAAGAACCATTGCCACTACTTCAAGTGCATAAATTTCTTCGCTACTAAATTTCCGTGACTGTTTGGATTGCGTTACAAGAACACCAAGAGTTTCTCCTAATCTTTGAATAGGCACACCAGCAAAAGAAGAAAAAATCTCTTCTCCAGTTTCTGGCATAAATCTGAAGCCTTTTGATGATGGGGCATTTTCTGTATTTATTACTTTCTTTGACCGGGCAACTCTACCCACAAGTCCTTCACCAATTCTAAGCCTAGTTTGATGAACCGCTTCTGCCTTTAGACCCTCTGTTGCACATAGCTCGAGGGTTTCATTATCTCTGAATAAATAGATCGAACATACTTCGGCACCCATAGAGTCGGCAATTAAATGGGTGATTTTATCTAATCTCGCCTGGCCTTTCTGTTCTTCGGCCATTGTATCGCGCAAACGACGCAGTAGTTGCTGGCTATCTGTCTGAGTACGTTCTGACACGCTTTATCTCTCTCGTTTTTAGGAGGAAACTTCATGTAATTCAAATGCATCATGCAATGACTGTACTGCAAGTTCCAAATATTTTCTGTCAACTAAAACAGATATCTTTATTTCAGAGGTTGCAATAACTTTAATATTTATTCCTTCATCTGAAAGAGTTTGAAACATTTTGGCTGCAACACCTGATTGTGATCTCATTCCAATTCCAACTGCAGAAATTTTCGAAACATTTGTATCTGCAAGTAAGTCTTGGAAATTTATTAATTCAGACTGCTTTGCGGTATTTAATGCCATTTCAGCCCTGCTTACTTGATCTATTGGACATGAGAAAGTCATGTCAGTTCTTCCAGCTTCAGCGATATTCTGAATGATCATATCGACATTTATACCCGCATCGGACAGTGGACCAAAAATAGCAGCAGCAATCCCAGGTCTATCTGCTACCGATACTAATGTCATTTTGGCCTCGTCCCGTGAATATGCAATTCCTGATACTACATTTGATTCCATAATTTCCTCCTCATCGCAGACAAGTGTTCCCGCTTTGTTACTAGGTTCTTCGAAGCTAGACAAAACCCGCAGCTTAACTTTAAATCGCATAGCCATTTCGACAGATCGTGTTTGCAAAACTTTCGCACCGAGTGATGCAAGCTCAAGCATTTCCTCATAGGAAATTTTATCGAGCTTTATCGCTTTGTCACATACTCGTGGATCCGTAGTGTAGACTCCGTCCACGTCAGTATAGATATCACATCTTTCCGCTTCGAACGCTGCAGCAAAAGCCACGGCGGTGGTATCAGACCCCCCTCTACCCAAGGTTGTAATGCGGTCTTCATTGCTAATTCCTTGAAAACCCGCGACTACTGCAACTTTCATTCCTTGAGCAAACTTTTCATTAATTATTTGAGGCGAAATACTTTCTATCCTTGCTGACGAATGAGCCGAAGTAGTTCGAACCGGGACTTGCCAGCCTTGCCAGCTTCTGGCTGGAATATCCATTTCCTGCAAAGTAAGTGCCATAAGACCTGCCGTGACATTCTCACCTGATGAAACAACAGCATCATATTCACGTGCGTCATAAAACTGTGAGGTGTCATTTACCCAGTCAACCAATTCGTTTGTTTTACCAGACATTGCTGATACTATAACAATAACATTCTTCCCATGAGCCACCTCAAGCGCAACTCGTTTAGCCGCCCTTTTTATTCGGTCGACATTTGCAACAGAAGTACCGCCAAATTTCATTACAAGTAGAGACATGTTATTCCTATTTACTCCATCGCAGGCGGTGTAAATGTTAATTACATAACATACAAGTCACATGTAAATGTAACCATGAACGTAAAATAAGGTTATTTTTTGTTTAAAATAAATGCTTAGTTGGTTTTCTTTGCCGGAAGAAATGGTAATGGCATAACGGGAATTCCATCATCTATGAGTTTTTTGGCATCGTCGGCCTTCGCTTCGCCATAAATTGACCGTTCTGGAGCTTCGCCTAAATACATTGATCTAGCTTCATTAGCAAAATTGTTTCCAACGTACTCAGAATTTGCTTCTATTTTCTTTTTCAATTCCAAGATGTCATTTTTGATTTTTGATTTTGTTTGTATTTCTTTGCGCGGTTCATCTTTTTTTCTAGAAGTGCTTACACTTGGCGCCATTATTGCCTTGGTAATATTTGTTGAACCACATTCCGAACATACAATCAGTGATTTTTTTATTAGCATATCGAAAGCTTCAGCTGATTTGAACCAACTGTCAAATCTATGATTTTTATCGCATTTCAGAGTGTAATTAATCATACTAGCTCATTTTGTTCCCACTAGTTATCTACGTTAGTTTATTTTAAATTCAAGTGATATTAATTTCAAAAATCAATAAACGGAAACCAATCTGTTCGAAGAATCTGGCCTTCTACCATCTTATGATTTGGAAATGGGGGAGAAGTTGGGCCAGGTCTCTCTGTATATCTGGTATCGTCCCCGAGCAGCCTCAACGAAAATGCTCGCCTCTGTTGGTCTGCTGCAGCGCCACGAGCGCCGTGCAAAATATCGAAGTTAAATGCCACGGCATCTCCAGGGCTCATATCGAACTCTCTGATATCCATTTGTTCTTTATCTGGGTCTGGAACGGGTAAATATT
Source organism: Rhodobacteraceae bacterium REDSEA-S34_B6 (assembly GCA_001627925.1). GTDB lineage: Bacteria > Pseudomonadota > Alphaproteobacteria > Rhodobacterales > Rhodobacteraceae > Salinivivens. The sequence goes on from LUQC01000013.1 coordinate 22,894, forward strand.
CATCCGCATTAGGATAGAAATTTTCGTTTGATAACCATTTTGTTGGGAGTACAGGCTTTGGCCATTTGTGTGACCCCGTCACCATTCTTAAAGTAGCTTTTTTGACTGGATCAAGAGGAACCCAGAAACTTAAGGTCTTTTTTCCTTTCACAAAATAATACGGTCCATCTGTATGCCATGGTGTCGGTTTTAAAGTTCCCGCCGCTTTTACTAAAACATGGTCATGGAACAGCTGTACAGTTGTAGATTGCATCAGAAGTGCCGCTGCTTTGGCAATATTTTTATCAAATGCAGCATTCCGAAATTCATTGATACGTTGCCAGTTACAATAGTCGTCAAAAAAGCGCCCGATCTCGCCTTCATTTAAATTTTCTGCAGCATATGGACCGGGCTCCTCGATGTTCTTTTGCACGCCCATTCTTAAACTGTCTAAATGTGCTTTGAACAAGCCAGGTATAAATGCAATTCCATCATTTTGAAAAGAGTCTATGGTTGCTTGGCTTAACATTTCATCACATAACTTTTTTACAAATCATAGACGATCTTTTTGGGGAGTTTTGTCAATGGCTTTATTTAAAAATTTACGATAATCTGTGACACTAAGATTGGATCTTTATATGAAAGCATCTGTTTTACATAAATTTGGTACACCGCCGACTTTTGAAGAAATAGCAGACCCAGTATGCGGACCAAACTCGGTAGTAATAGAATTAAAGGCATGTGGCGTTTGTAGATCTGACTATCATGCCTGGTCGGGTAGTGATCCGGATGTCAAACTGCCTCACATTATGGGGCATGAATTGGCTGGTATTATAGCTGAAACTGGATCTGGAATTAAAAGGTTCTCCGTTGGCGATCATGTAACCGTTCCCTTCATTCTTGGGTGTGGAATATGCTCTGATTGTCAAACGGGCAATTCAACGATATGCGACAAACAGAAAACGATTGGTTTTACCGTAAGTGGCGGTTTTGCTCAATTTGTAGAAATTTATTTTGCTGATTTTAATTTGGTAAGACTTCCATGTTCGCTTGGTTTTGAAACAGCAGCGGCGATGGGATGCAGAGTTACAACAGCATTTAGAGCCCTCACAGACCGTGCGTGTTTGTTGCCGGGAGAATGGTTGGCAGTTTATGGGTGCGGCGGTATTGGGACGTCCGCCATTCTGATCGCAAAAGCTCTGGGTGCAAAAGTTATCGGCATCGATATCAATAGCTTAGCATTGGAAAAAGCCCGTGATCTGGGTGCTGATATTGTTTTGGATTCGGCAAAATTTCCGAATATCTGGCAAGAAGTTAGGGAACTAACAAATGGAGGTGTTCATGTATCTGTAGATGCATTGGGCATAGAGGAAACATTTCAAAATAGCATTCGTTCCCTTAGAAAGCTTGGCAGGCATATTCAAATAGGGATGCCCACTGGGAACAATGCTAATGTTTCGCTTGCCCTTCTAGATTTGATATACTCTAGACAATTGAAAGTGATTGGAACAAGGGGAATGGCGTCTTCGGGATTTAGTTCTTTACTGACAATGATTGACGAGGGTTCGATCAAACTAGATAGTCTGATTTCCAAAAAGCTAAAACTAAGTCAGGTTTCTGAGGCTTTGTCACAATTTGGTAAAAGATCTGAAGCTGGGATCACAATAATAAATAACTTTTCAATGTAATAATTTGCATCCGTCTTAAGGCCTACCCTATTCAGCATACACTTCAAGATTAAAATTTTCTTATATTTATACCACTTTTTTCGAGAGCATCCTTAATTGCCTTGGCTATATTGACGGCGTCAGGCGTATCGCCATGAAGGCAAACGGTATCAATTCTAGTTTTTATCTCTTTACCAGATCGGGTAATGATCGCGCCGCTTTCAACCATTTTGGCAATGCGCGCTCCGGCGATTTTTGGATCACTTATAATTGCACCTGGAATCGAGCGGTCTACTAATGTTGCATCATCATTATAACTGCGGTCTGCAAAAATTTCTCCCACCCATTTAGCTTGAAGGTTTTCAACTGCTTCCTGCTGTCTTGTCTTCACTAAGGCCATAATCGGCACTTCGCTCGCGACTGAGATTACTGCTTCATAACATGCTTTGGCTAGATCGTAATCTTCCGAACACATATTTGAAAGTGCACCATGTAATTTAACATGAGTTATTTCAGTGCCTTGCGCATTCGCCATTCCTTTAATTGCCCCAATTTGGTACCGAATTTGATTTTGGATAGTTTTAATCGGCAGGTCTAGGCGTCTCCGTCCAAATCCTACTAAATCAGCGAAACCTGGATGCGCTCCAACCCCCACGCCTCTTTGTTTTGCTAATTTTATAGTTTTTGCCATTACATCAGGATCTCCGGCATGAAATCCACAAGCGATATTTGCAGAGGATATTATATCTAATAGAGCCTCATCATTCCCCTTTACCCAAGATCCAAAGCTTTCACCCATATCCGCATTTAAATCTACACGCATAAAATTCTCCTAGATTAATTCTTGGCCCATACCGCACCGTCAATCAAATTAAAATCAAGCAAATCTTCCATTTTTTCGGGATCACGAATTGGTGCTGAGCATCTCCATTTGATGAGTTCTAAACTTTTAGCCTCTTCTGCAACAATCCTATTAGCTTCCTCTCGTGCTATAAACTTGAATTTAACTTTTTTATTAGGTTTCAGCTGAGCAATTGCTGGCAGATCAGGAGGAATGATACATCCTATGCGTGGATAACCTCCCATTGTTTGACAGTCAGCCAAAAGTACAAATGGTTGCCCAGAGCCTGTCATTTGAATATCCCCCGGGACTATCACATCTGACAATATTTTCAGCTGGTTGGAAGTAGAAAAGCCCGAGCCAGTATGGGTTAATTTGACTCCTCCTCTACTCGACTGATTATCAATTGAGAATTCTGTATCTATAAATCTTTTAATTGTTTCTTGATTAAATAATTTAGTCTGAAAAGACTCAACTAATCTAAAAGTAGTTAAATCAAATCTGTTGAATGGTTCAATTTTTTGGCATTCGATCGGATCTTGTTTATTTTCAAGCTGAGCCAATATGTCTTTGGGTCGAGTGTATTCTCCGATTCCGGCAACTGGTTGGGCCGAACAAGAATTAAATATTTTGGGTGCTTTAAAACCTCCCCTTAAATGCAAATAGCTGTATCGGCCATTTTGCTGCGTTGTTAGGTTTAGCCTGTTGCCTTTATATAGATAATGACTGGCATTCCAAGCCAAGGGTTTTTGATCTGCACTAGCAAGCATCGTGGCTCCCGTAAGGGCTACCATGCAGTCTTCTAAAACATTAAATGTTCCTCCGTTCCCAATAAGCTCAAGAGCAGTGCTATTTGGACTTTGGTCAAGCAGAGCCGCGCCCTCGGCCATTGCATAATAGTCTGCTGCACCAGACCTTGATAGTCCCAGAGATCGAAAGCCACTTCTTCCCATGTCTTGAAAGGAGGAAAATCCTAAAATTGACATCACTTCTAACATATTATGTCCTAATTTCTGATATTTTTACTCCGCCAAGCCCATCAGAATTGTTACTCTTTATTTGAGCCAACTCGCTTGGATTAATTTCCAAAAAAGTTATTTCATCGCCTGGGTTGAGTAAAATTGGTTGTCGCCTGTTAGAATTGAAGCATTCGAATGCTGTTTGGCCAATATGGTGCCAGCCAGTTGGGGTGCTATTTGAAAAAATAATTAACTGTCGAATTGCGCAAACCAGCGCACTTTTGGGTACATTTTTTGATACCTCAGCCAACCGCGGTACGTCCCATTTTTCAGAAAGCAAACCGGCATAAGGCTGACCTGGAGAAAATCCGATAGTCATAACGCGGGTTTTTGTTGTGGTAAATTCGCTTATTGCTTGAGCTCTGCTAAGGTTTGCTAACTTTATGACTTTTTCAAACTGTGGCGCCAAGTCAGTTCCAAACACGCAAGGTATCTTAAATAGCTTGCGATTTGAGGGTAGCTGTAACGTGTACCAATTTTTTTCTTTAAGCGCATCATCAAAAAAATTAAGGACTGAATCGGCTGGCGCTATTTTTATATCGATTCTGAAATATGCGGCTGTCAATGAGTTGGAGCTTTCTATTATATAAGGGTGATTTTTTTTCTCTATTTCTTGTCGAAAAGCTAGAGCCGCTGAGTTCCCACTTTCACAAATTTCTCGGGAAAACTGAACCAAAATGCCATCCAGCCCCACGAAATTCATTTTTGGAAAATTATCTGTCATATATCTTTCGTTTTTCTGCATTATGTTCTTAGCAACTTATCGCCAAATAAAGCAACTTTAGTAATCGACCCATTCAGAACTTTTGGCACGTTGCAAATATCGCTTACAGATACTTGCAGTAACCCCTAATGAACGTTAAATGATCCTAGCCCATCTAATGGAGAGATTATATGTCAATTGATAGAGCAACAGCGGCCAGGGTGGCAAAGCTCGCACGAATTAAAGTTGAGGAAAGTTCCTTAGATAGCTTAGCAAGCGAATTTAACCAGATTTTAGGTTTTATAGAACAACTGAATGAAGTGAATGTTGAAGGTATAGAGCCTATGACTTCTGTCTCGCCGCAAAAGTTAAAACGCCGCATCGATCAGGTTAGCGATGGGGATCAACAAGACAGGGTGCTTTCTAATGCTCCAGATGCCAGAGAAGGTTTTTTTGCTGTTCCGAAGGTGGTGGAGTAATGGCCGAATATAATAATTGGACAATTGCAGAGGCCAGAGACAAACTCCGCGCAAAGGAGATAACTTCTGAAGAACTTACACTTTCGTGCATTTCGGCGATTGATAATGCAGATGCTCTTGGAGCGTTTGTTCACAAGACGCCTGATGAGGCAGTTGATCAAGCAAAATCTGCAGATTTACGTTTAAAGCAAGGAGATGCTCCTGCTCTTTGTGGAATTCCTATTGGGGTCAAGGATCTTTTCGCTTGTAAAGGTGTCTTAACCCAAGCTGCTAGTAAAATTCTTGAGGGTTTCAAGCCAGAGTATGAGAGTACTGTAACGCAAAATTTGAAGAATGCTGGTGCTATAACTCTTGGTAAACTGAACATGGATGAATTCGCTATGGGCAGTTCAAACGAAACATCTGTTTATGGCAATGCTATTAATCCCTGGAAGGTTTCTGACAAAGTTTTGACGCCAGGGGGATCTTCGGGTGGGTCAGCGTCAGCCGTTGCTGCTGACTTATGTCTGGCAGCAATAGGTACAGACACGGGAGGTTCTATTCGCCAGCCTGCAGCCTTTACTGGGATTGTTGGCATAAAGCCTACCTATGGTAGGTGTTCTCGATGGGGTATAGTGGCTTTCGCTAGTTCGCTCGACCAAGCTGGCCCGATGTGCAAATCAGTGCGTGATACTGCAATCATGCTAGAGCCAATGTGTGGCTTTGATAATAAGGATAGTACTAGTTCCGAAAGTAAGGTCCCCAACTTTGAAGCTATGCTAACAGGTGATATTAAAGGTAAAAAAATTGGGATACCCCGCGAATATAGGCTCGAAGGCATGTCGCCTCAAATTGAAAGTTTGTGGCAAGATGGTGCCGATATGTTGCGTGCCGCTGGTGCTGAGATCGTAGATATTTCACTGCCGCATACCAAATACGCACTTCCGGCTTACTACGTGATAGCCCCAGCGGAAGCCTCGTCAAATTTAGCAAGATATGACGGAGTAAGGTTTGGCCGACGAGCTACTTTAAGTGCAAGTGAAAATATAACTGAAATGTATGAAAGATCTAGATCTGAAGGTTTCGGGATGGAAGTTCAACGGAGAGTAATGATAGGCACTTATGTTTTATCAGCAGGTTTCTACGATGCGTACTACAATCGTGCAAGAAAAGTTAGGTCGCTTATCAAGAAGGATTTTGAAGATGTTTTTGCGACTGGGGTTGATGCAATTTTAACACCCACAACACCATCAGCGGCCTTTGAGCTTGGTAAAATGGAAAGTGCGGATCCAGTTGAAATGTATTTAAATGATGTTTTTACTGTAACTGTTAATTTGGCTGGATTGCCCGGTATATCGATACCCGCTGGGCTGAATAGTGAGGGACTTCCCCTAGGGCTGCAGTTAATTGGACGTCCATGGGAGGAGGGAGATTTGATGAATATCGCCTACACTTTGGAAACTGCTACAGGATATACTAAGAAACCTGAAAAGTGGTGGTAAAGAGAAGTGGCATTGAAGTTCCTTTACTTTATTAAATCGCTGCACTGCATCCTTGGCCTTTTCTTTTTTGTTTCTGCATGTGTTTCAAGTAACGATAATAGTATCGGGATACCGCCAGTAAATGTAGATATAATAGAAGAAAATAATGGTGTTGTAAGTAAGCCAACGCTTGACAATCCTGGTTTGTCTGATGAGAACGATTTTGAAGCGGTGGCAGAGCGTCAGACCATTGAGAGTGACGCAGAGCGTTTAAAGCAAAACCAGGAAGTATACACTATAATTCAACCCACTAACGTTCCAAGAAGACCGGGAACTAACATACCTAATGTTGTTGAATATGCACTGATAACGAATAACCCACTAGGGGTTACGATTTATGAGCGTCGTTTCAAGTCACAAGCTCGGTTCGAGCGCAACTGTAACAGATATGTATCAGATAGTTCTGCTCAGGAAGCGTTCTTGATGGCTGGAGGTCCAGAGAGAGATCAGTTCGGAATTGACCCCGATGGGGACGGTTATGCTTGTAGATGGGACCCCAGTCCTTTTCGAAAGGCGGTAGGAAATTAGTCAAAAAATGTTGACCAATTAATCACTGCAGCTTACACGACGACTGTATGCGGGAGGCTGGATGGTCGCGGAGTTGTTAAGCTTCGAGGAAAGTCCGGACTCCACAAAGCAGCGGTGCCGGGTAACGCCCGGGCGGGGTGACCCGACGGAAAGCGCCACAGAAAATAAACCGCCTAAGTAATTTCTTGGGTAAGGGTGAAAAGGTGGGGTAAGAGCCCACCGGGTTCATGGTAACATGAACCGCATGGCAAGCCCCACCGGGAGCAATGCCAAATAGGAGCCACGCGCGTTATTTAGCGTTATACGCTTGATTTCGCAGATTTGCTTTGGATCAGTGGCTCGGGTAGGCAGCTAGAGGTTCGTTGGTAACATCGGACTTAGATGAATGGCCATTTATGAAGGTTAATCCTTTAGGACAGAATCCGGCTTATAGGCTTCCCGCATACTGTTATATTCAGAAAAAATAATTTGTAATAATGGCGCATTGACGTTGACACAGACGAAATGTCCAGTAAAAGGCTATCTCGACTTATGGTCGTGACTTTATCAGGAGAAATCATATGGCTAAACCAACCACAGTTAAGATACGCTTGAATTCATCAGCAGGTACTGGCCATTTCTATGTTACCAAAAAGAATGCCCGTACAATGACGGAAAAAATGGTCGTACGAAAATATGACCCGGTAGCACGAAAGCACGTCGAGTATAAAGAAGGCAAAATTAAATAAAAAAAAACCGCGCCAGAGACGCGGTTTTTCTCTAAACTTGTAGTCTATTTTATTCTTGATTTCCCATAAACATCAACAAGAACTGAAACATATTTAAGAAGTCAAGATACAGGCTTAGAGCGCCGTGAATTGCTGACTTATCCAACCATTGTTGATCGCCATGATGAGCATGCTGTAAATATTGGATTTTAATGTTTTGAGTGTCGTATGCAGTAAGGCCTGCAAACACAAGTAATCCAATAATCGAAATCGCAAACATAAGAGCTGGCGATCCCAAGAAAATATTTATAATCGACGCTATGATTATACCAATTACACCCATTATTAGAAAGGCACCCCATCCCGAGATATCTTTTTTCGTCGTGTAACCCCACAGTGACAAACCTGCAAATGCTACGGAAGTTACTAAAAAGGTTTGAACTATTGATACCGATGTATACACAATAAAAATAGAACTTAATGAAATACCAATCAGTGATGCGAAAACAAAGAACAGTAACTGCGCTGCAGCTGCCGATGATTTGCGCATCACATGCCCAAAGCCAAAAAATAATATACCCAGTGGCGCCAACATTATTATCCATCGTAGAGGAGATAGATATAGTGCTGAACCTAGCGCTGTTAGCAATGTACCATTTGCCATTTGAGCTGTTGCGTAGGAAGGGTCTGTCGTGGTTGCTAAACCAGAAATAGCCCACGCTGCCAGAGCTGTGATAAGCATCCCAACAGACATAGTCCCGTAAACTTTATTCATGTGAGCTCGAAGTCCGCTGTCTATAACTTCGCTTCTCGAACCAGCGGATGATCTTATAGTTTTATAATCTGCCATTTATGCCTCCAGTGAAAACAAGCAATCAACTGTTAATATTGGCTGATTTCTAAGCTTTTTCAAGCTTCTCCAAGAAAAAAAAGTATTTTTTTTGAATTTTATATTTTTACGACAACTTTACCAGTGGATTTTCGGTTTTTGATTAATTCTAAGGCAGCTGTCGTTTCGGAAAATGGATATATGTGAGAGATATGTGGTGTCAATTTCTCTTGTTTGTATAATTCCATTAATTCTCTCAAGCTGTTGAAGAGAACTGTTGGGTTACATTTCAAATAACCGCCCCAATTTAAGCCAATAACTGACAAGTTTTTTACTAACAGGTGATTTGCTGCAATCAAAGGGATATCCCCACTTGCAAAGCCTATTGTGAGTATTTTTGCCTCTGGTTTACAAGCCCTCATGGCTTCCTTGAATAGTTCTCCTCCGATAGGGTCGTAAACAACATCCGCACCTCCCAAAGATTTTACTACTTCAACTAGATTATCTGTATTCGTATCTATCAGCACATCGGCACCGAACTCTTGCGCTATTTTCAACTTTTCTTTTCCACGTGCCGCTGCCAAAACCTGTGCGCCAAAATATTTTCCTAGCTCAACAGCTGTGAGGCCGACGCCCCCCGCAGCACCCAAAACCAATAATGTGTTATTTTTCTTCAAACCTGCGCAATGTTTTAATGCCAAATGGCTTGTTCCGTAGGCTACCTGAAAGCCGGCGGCCACTTCACTTGGCATTGTATCAGGAATTTCTATTAATCGTTCTGCTGGAAAATACCCGTATTCTGCTAAGCCGCCTTGGCCCGCAAATACGGTTACACGAGTTCCAATTTTAGGTGATTTTGTATTAGGGCCGATAGCAGTTATTGTACCTGCCACTTCCAGACCCATTGTAAATGGAATATTGGGAGTATCTTGATATTGATTTTTCTGCATCAACAAATCTGCGAAATTCAAACCGCAAGCTTCAATTTTAAGTTCAACTTGCCCGTGTTGTGGTTCCTGGCGAGGTATATCGCAAAACATCGCAGGTTTCTCAAAATCTACTACTCTGAAGGCTTTCATTTTATGCTTCCTATTTTACGAACAGTATTACCATGATGAATTTGGAGTCAAACCAATGGGACCAATAGGTTTTAGCAAACTTGTTTTTATTTTTTTATTAGTTTAGCTGTTTTTACAGTAAAGGGCACCTCAATGACTAGTTTTCCAATTCTGTCGAATAAAGAGAAAAAGGAATTGATCCAGTTAGCTAATGAGGCTGCAGATTGTGCCCGTGAAGCTATTCTCCCATATTTTCGAAAAAATATCGATGTCAGTAATAAAGATAAGGAAGCTTTTGACCCGGTGACTGAGGCCGATAAAGCTGGCGAAGATGCAATCAGAAAAGTTATTTCGTTTTATCGTCCAGACGATGGTATTTGGGGGGAAGAGAATGGAGAAAGCGAAAGTAACTCTGGATATAGATGGGTGATAGACCCAATCGATGGAACGAGAAGCTTTATTTCAGGTACTCCAACTTGGGGTGTACTGATTTCTCTAGAACAAATTGGAAATGGTCCAATCTTGGGCATAATAGATCAGCCATATATTAAGGAAAGGTTCATTGGTGGTTTTGGCACTTCAGAAGTGCAAGGACCTTTAGGAGTACGGTCTCTTCAGGTTTCGGCTACTTCATCACTTTCAGAAAGCAAACTTTTTACAACATTTCCTGAAGTTGGTACGGAAAAGGAAAAAATGGGTTTTTCTGCAGTTGCGCGAGAAGCCAAATTGGTTAGATACGGACTAGACTGCTATGCCTATGCTTTAGTAGCTGCAGGACAAGTAGATTTAGTTATTGAAGCTTCGTTAAATGCCTATGACATTCAGGCTCCAATCAGTGTCATTCAAGCGGCGGGTGGCGTTGTAACTTCTTGGTCGGGTAAACCAGCTCATCTTGGAGGACAGGTTATAGCAGCTGCTAACCAAAAATTGCATCAACAAGCATTAGATATTTTGAATCCTTATTCTGATGACAAATAAAAACCTCACAGTAATAAAAAATGCTGATCTAATCATTTCAATGGACGATTTTCGGCGGGTCCTTAATAATTACGATATTCTTATCTCTGACGGCCAAATTCAGAAAGTAGAGAAAAATATTAGATTGAATGGATTGGAAAAAGTTATTGATGCGGCTGGTTGTTTGGTTACGCCTGGACTCGTCAATACGCATCATCATTTATTCCAATCTTTGACCAAGGCAGTGCCTGGTGGTCAGAATGCTCTCTTGTTTGGATGGCTGAAAACTCTCTACCCGATTTGGTCGCGCTTTGGGCCGGAAGAAATAAGAATTTCTACAATACTTGGTCTTTCAGAACTTGCTTTAAGCGGTTGCACCATGAGTTCGGATCATCTCTACTTGTTTCCAAATGGTGCGACTTTGGATGACACAATATTTGCGGCTCGCGAAGTGGGCTTAAGATTTTATCCGACAAGAGGTTCTATGAGTATAGGTGAAAGTCTGGGTGGCTTGCCTCCTGATAGTTTAGTTGAAAAAGAACAAGATATAATTAATGACTGTGTAAGGTTAATCGATAAGTTCAATGATACTTCACCTGCATCAATGATAAGGATTGGACTTGCTCCTTGCTCGCCATTTTCGGTAACACGAGAGTTGATGAGAGACACTGCAGTGCTTGCCAGGGATAAAAAAGTTACTTTGCATACCCACCTTGCTGAGAATGAGGAGGATATTGCCTATTCTTTGGAAAAATTTGGCTGCAGGCCTGGACAGTATGCAGAAGAGCTAGGTTGGACTGGAAAAGATGTTTGGCACGCCCATTGCGTTAAGTTGGATAAGCAAGAAATAAATCTTTTTTCGAGAAGTCGCACAGGAGTCTCGCATTGCCCATGCTCGAATTGCCGTTTAGGTTCAGGCATAGCACCCATTAATGAAATGTTAACAAGTGGCGTTAATGTAGGTTTAGGTGTTGATGGGTCTGCCAGCAACGACAGTGGTAGCTTAATAAGTGAAGCCCGTCAGGCTATGTTACTCCAGCGCGTCAGCAACGGTGCAGATGCAATGTCAGCAATGGATGCACTAGAACTTGCAACACGCGGTGGGGCAGATATTCTTGGGCGACCGGAATGTGGCCGCATTCAAATTGGTGCCCGAGGCGATCTAGCTATCTGGGATATTTCTGGGATTGATTCTGCTGGAAGCTGGGATCCCGCCGCGTTGTTACTGGCTGGTCCTAAAAAGGTTAAGCATTTAGTCGTAGAGGGACGCATTATAGTTTGTGATGGGAACATAGTAACAGTTAAAATGTCAGAAGTTCTTTCTGAAACCAAAAGGCTGGTTCAAAATTTGCAATTATAGTCAATTTAGGTTTTTTTCGAAACATTATTTAAGATGAAAGTACGTTTTGAGCTTCATTAGAATAAACTAAATTGCCTGCAACAAAGGTTGCGGTAATTGCGCGGTCATCTCCCATCATCAGGGTTGGGAAAATTGCCCCCCATATGTTATCCACTGACCTCACTCTTTGAGCGATAATACTGGTAGAATGGAGATCTAAAGCTATGATGTCAGCATGATAACCTGGTTTAAGGTTTCCAATTTCCTGATCTAAATGTAAACTTTTGGCAGATCCCATTGTTGCAAGCCAAAGTAGCTGAGCAGGGTGCAGTGTATTCTTGCGCAATTGCGCAATCTCGTAGCAAGATGCCATTGAGCGCAACATAGAAAAACTTGAACCACCACCTGTATCAGTTGCTAACCCGATGGTTATTTTTTGTTTTTGTAAATGCTCCATATCAAAAAGCCCTGAGCCGATAAAAGTATTTGATGTTGGGCAATGAACGACCCCAGCACCAATATCTTTTAATCTGTCTACTTCCCTTTTTTTTAAGTGTATCGCATGACCAAAAACTGCATTTTTACCAAGTAACCCAGACTGCTCATAGGTATCTAGGTAATCTCTTGCACTTGGAAATAAAGACTGCACCCATTCAAGTTCGTCAATTTGTTCGCTGAGGTGTGTTTGCATCAGGCAGTCAGGGTATTCGGTCCACAATTCTCCAAGCATAGAGAGCTGTTCTGGAGAGGAAGTTGGTGAAAAACGAGGAGTTATGGCGTATCGCAGTCTTCCGTTGAGATGCCACCTCTGTATCAGGTTTTTAGATTGATCGTATGCAATTTGAGGAGTGTCTAATAATGCCTCTGGTGCGTTTCGGTCCATGGCGTTTTTTCCAGCAACTAAACACATATTTCTTTTTTGGGCTGCTAAAAATATTGCATCGGCACTTTCAGGGTGAGTTGTACAAAAGGTCGACACAGACGTTGTTCCATTAGAAATTAAAAAGTCCAAGTAAATTTCTGCTATTTTTGCCGCATACTCAATATTTCCGTATTTTTGTTCCTCAGGAAACGTATAAGTATTCAGCCAGTCAATTAATCGTTTGCCCCAACTCGCGATTATTGGAGTTTGGGGATAATGTGCGTGCGCATCTATAAATCCGGGTAAAAGCAACTTTTCGTGAAAATCATGAACTTCTGCATCCGGGTTATTGGCTATAAGTTCATCGGGACTTCCAATTTTGGATATCTTTGATCCAACAACTAAAATTGCGCTATTTTCAGCAATATTAACACTATCGCTCAATTCATAATGGAATGGATTTTCCATAAAACTTAAAACTGTTCCGATCAGAACTTTTTTATTATCTGCTGTATTGTTGTTCAAAAGGACCGCTCCGATGAATGCGATTGTTAAATCGATACTTTTTAAAAGGAATAATGCTATTTGCATTGTTTTTGCAATAAACTTCCTATTATGCAGGTACATATTACTGCTTGGAGGTTTAAGATGCTAAATGATGAACAAAAAAATGATAGCGATTTGGGTTCAAAAGATGCTTCTTACGTTATCAATAAGCAGAAAATGGCAATTGTGTTGTCTGCTCTTGCTAGTGGAAATAGAGTAGATCTCACTGAAGTACTCGAACCATTACACCCTGCTGATATTGCGGACATAATTGAACAGTTAAATACGACCGACCGAGCGCGATTTATTAGGTTATACGATACAGAATTCTATGGCGATATTTTATCAGAAATTGATGAACATATCCGTGAAGAAGTTATTACAGAATTAAAGCCAGATGTTCTAGCAGAGGCTGTAAGAGATCTTGAAAGTGACGATGTCGTCGATATCGTTGAGGATTTGGAAGAAGAGCAAAAAGAAACTATATTGAAAGCGCTAGACGAGGGTGACCGAGTAGCGGTTCAAAGCTTGCTAAGCTATCCAGAACGATCGGCTGGTCGCCTAATGCAGAGAGAAGTAGTGATGGCTCCGGAGCATTGGTCGGTAGGCATGGCAATCGATTTCCTGAGAAATGACGCAAATTTACCTGAACAGTTTTATCATATTGTCTTGGTTGACCCGCGCTTACATCCTGTGGGTAATGTTTCTCTTGGGAAATTAATGTCATCAAAAAGATCGGTTCTACTGAAAGAAATCATTGAAGATGTTTTCCAGGTGATACCCGCTGATCAAGATGAAGCTGATGTGGCCTATGCTTTCAACCAATATCATTTAATTTCTGCACCAGTGGTCGACGTGGAAAACAGAGTTGTTGGTGTAATAACAATTGATGATGCAATGGTTGTTCTAGATGAAGAGTTAGAAGAAGATATTATGCTATTGGCTGGTATAGGGGATAGCAGCGTTAGTGATACTATAATTGAAACAGTTAGGGGCCGATTGCCCTGGCTGGCAGTAAATTTGGTAACCGCAATACTTGCCACCATTGTTATAGCACAATTAGAGGCAACAATTGCGCAGTTTGTGGCGCTCGCAATACTGATGCCAATAATCGCCTCAATGGGTGGAAATGCTGCAACTCAAAGTTTGACAGTGGCTGTTCGAGCTATCGCAACAAAGGATATCTCGAGCACAAATATTGGTCGCGTTATTCGCCGTGAAGTTGGAGTTGGCATTCTTACCGGTTTGATCTTTGCTGTTTCGATGGGCTTGATTGGGGTATTTTGGTTTGGCACTGCTATGCTTGGCGTCGTCATTGCCATATCCATGTTAATAAATCTTGTGGTTGCAAACCTTGCCGGAACAATAATACCAGTTATTCTGGAAAAATTGGGAATTGATCCTGCTTTGGCATCAGGAGCGTTCGTTACAACTGTAACAGATGTAGTAGGCTTTTTCGCCTTTTTAAGCATTGCTGGGATTTTATTATTATGATGGATACCCAGGCTTTAAAAAATGATATTCGAAAAAAAATATTTGCAAAACGCAAGTTAGCTCACAACGTAGGCGATACCACTGAGACAGTTCTTTTATCTTCTTTTTTAGAGGATTTTCGTGGCCATTCTGTGGCAGGCTATATGCCGATAAGGACTGAAATTGATCCGCTTCCTGCTATGACTGAAATGTCATGTTATAGTAAAGTCGGTGTTCCAGTTATTCAGGAAATGAATAAGCCACTATTAATTGCTGAGTGGACGCCACGCACCGAGATGACAGAAGGGCAATTCGGTGCAAAAGTGCCGGTGTCAAAAAACTTTTTCGATCCAGAATTATTAATTGTGCCTTTGGTAGCATTTGACCGACAAGGTGGAAGGTTAGGGTATGGCGGCGGGTTTTATGATAGAACGCTAGAAAAACTTAAAATGAAGAAGCCAGTACTCGCCGTTGGATTTGCGTACAGCTGCCAAGAGATTGAGCAAGTCCCATTGGAAATGACAGATCAGAGTTTAGATTTTGTTATTACAGAGAAGGCAGTGTTAGATCTTAGGTCTAAACCTTGATTAGGCTTTCCAATAAGCAAAGTAAATGTTAGGCGCTCGGTAAGTTGGTCTTTTAAAGATTGGAACCTTTAATGAGAATTATGTTTTTTGGGGATGTAATGGGTCGGTCAGGGCGTTCTGCAATCATCAACGAATTGCAGAATTTACGCTCTAAAAATGGTGCTGATTTTGTAATTATAAATGCTGAGAATGCATCCAGCGGTCTGGGGTTAAGTTCACAACATGCAATGGATATACTGAGCTCAGGCGCAGATTGTATAACCTTAGGCGATCATGCATTTGATCAAAAAGATATGATGCAGTTTATTGAGAAAGAACCCAGGATTATTAGGCCCTTGAACTATGCTAAATCTGCACCAGGCAACGGCGCTAATATTTTTAGCGATAAGAGAGGCAGAAAAATTTTAGTTTCACAAATTCTCGGTCAAGTATTTATGAAAAGAACGTTTGATGACCCATTTTCATGCATAGATTCAATTTTGAAAAAGCACACCCTCGGTGGCTCAATACAAGCAAGTTTTGTTGATATCCATTGTGAAGCAACTTCTGAAAAGATGGGCATGGGACATTTTTGTGATGGGAGAGTGAGCGCCGTGATTGGTACGCATACGCACATACCCACTGCTGACGCAATGTTATTACCTAATGGTACTGCGTACCAAACGGATGCTGGTATGTGCGGTGATTATGACAGCGTGATTGGAATGGAAAAGAGTGAACCATTACGTCGGTTTGTTACTGGGATGGCAAAAGGAAAGTTCTCACCTGCCACTGGCTCTGCTACTTTGTGTGGCGTGCTTGTAGAAACAGACGATATATCCGGAAAATCTGTATCTATAAAACCGTTTAAACTCGGTGGAAAAATAGCTACAACTTAGAATGAACGTTTCGTTAATTCCTTATATAATTTTAATTTTGATGGGGGCTGCGTGGGGTTTAAGTATTCCACTGACAAAGATAACTGTATCTACAGGTTATGGTCAATTTGGATTAATATTTTGGCAATTTGTTATTGCTGTCATCGTCCTAGGATTTGTGCTAATCGTTCGCCGAAAGAGGCCCCTTTTTGAGCGAAAAACAATTTTTCTTTTTATAGTTTTAGCTCTTTTGGGAACAATTTTTCCTAACTCAGCATCTTATGTGGCAACCTACTATTTGCCTGCAAGTTTTATTGCAATATTGATTGCGACTGTACCAATGTTTTCTTTTCCAATAGCTATGTTAATGGGGCTTGAGAAAAAAGATTTCAGGCGAATTTCTGGATTATTTATTGGTTTACTAGGGGTCGTTATATTAACAGGACCTGAGGCGAGCTTTCCAGATCGACATCTACTTATTTTTATACCTCTGGCGCTTTTAGCTCCATTTTTTTATGCAATTGAGGGAAATTATGTCGACAAATATGGTACTGCTGGCCAAGATCCCATCCAAACATTCACTGGGGCATCTATTTTAGGGACTTTTCTGATCCTACCAGTAACTATTTCTACAGGGCAATGGATAGACCCCTTACAGCCTTGGCCTATAGAAAATTATACCCATGTAGCCTCATCTTGTTGTCATGCATTTGCCTATTGTGCTTATGTTTGGTTAGTCTCTCGTGCCGGAGCTGTTTTCACCGCACAAGTTGCATATTTTGTCACCGCATGGGGCGTGGTCTGGTCTATTTTAATTCTGGGAGAGGAGACATCTCGGTACCTGTGGCTCTCATTAGCTTTTATGTTTTTTGGAATGTTTTTGGTCTTGCCAAAAAACAATCGTGTTAAAACAAAGAGCAACGTGAGGGTTCATTAATGGCAATGCATCGAATTTATTCTTGCCCTAGCATTAAGCAGTTATTAAATAAAAGACGGTTTGATATGGAGGAATAAATGGCGGGTCACTCGAAGTGGGCGAATATCCAACACCGTAAGGGGCGCCAAGATGCCGCTCGATCAAAATTATTTTCCAAGCTTAGCAGAGAAATCACAGTAGCAGCTAAAATGGGTGATCCCGATCCGGAAAAAAATCCACGTCTACGTTTGGCCGTGAAGGAAGCAAAATCTAACTCAGTTCCAAAAGACGTTATAGAACGAGCTATAAAGAAATCTTTGGCTGGTGACGGTGACGACTATGAGGAAATTCGTTACGAAGGATACGGGCCAAATGGAGTAGCTGTAATTGTTGAAGCTATGACCGATAATAGAAATCGGACGGCTTCAAATGTACGATCCATATTTTCCAAACACGGTGGAAATCTCGGTGAAACGGGTTCCGTTGGTTTCATGTTCGAGAGAAAGGGGGAGATTTTATATCGCCCTGAAGCTGGGGATGCTGATACGATAATGATGGCTGCCATTGAGGCTGGTGCCGAAGACGTTGAAAGTATAAGTGAGGGCCATACAATATGGTGCGCTGATTTAGATCTCAATGATGTAGCTTCATCTTTGGAGACAGAATTAGGTGAGAGTGAGGCTACTAAACTTATTTGGAAGCCGACAACAACTACTGAACTTGATCTAGATTCTATGCAAAAACTTATGAAACTTGTAGATTCCCTGGAGGATGACGATGATGTGCAAAGGGTGACAACAAACTTTGAGGCATCTGATGAGGTTATGTTGGCTCTGCAAGAAATGTAATTTTAATCGGCATCGCATAAGCAAGGATTCTTAATAAGGTAATAAATTTTTGGAAAATTTTTTGTCTGGGTTTCTCCTGGGCTTATCCCTCATACTTGCGATAGGTCCGCAGAATGCTTTTATCCTCAAAGCTGGTATAACAAAGCAGTTTGTTCTTCTATTATGCCTGGTATGCGCAGCTTCTGACGCCATTTTGATACTTGCCGGTGTCTTTGGTTTTGGAGTATTTTTTGAAACATTTCCCAACTTGACCGGCTTTATTGCCTATGCAGGTTCTGCATTTCTATTTTTTTATGGTTTTTACGCGATCAAATCAGCAATTAAGGGTGGTAAGAGTTTAGAGGCAGACGGTGTGCTTAAATCTCCATACAAGGCCGTCATTTCATGTTTAATGTTAACCTGGCTAAACCCTCACGTTTATCTTGATACAGTAGTACTTCTGGGCGCTATAGCCAATCAAAGTAAGGATCCGTTGCTATTTTCAGTAGGGGCTGTTGTTGCCAGTTTTGTTTTCTTTTTTAGCTTAGGTTTTGGGGCTAGGTTACTTAGACCACTTTTTAGTAATGAGAAATCATGGCGTGTATTAGATGTTTTTATCGCTCTAGTTATGTGGTCTATTGCTTTGTCGCTACTACTCGGAAACTATTAAGCTATGGCGGGGCAAAAAAATATGGTTACTAGAGTTAATCAGCCAGAAATTCTTGGAATACTCTGGATGGTATTGACGGGACTACTTTTCCTAGGAGTAACTGTTCTTGTAAAAATTTTAGGACCCAGAGTGCCGGCTCCTGAGGCGGCATTTTTGCGTTACTTGCTGGGTCTAGTATTGCTGATCCCAATGTTAAAAATATCGCTGAAGGATAAATTAGACCCTGTTTTATGGGCCAATTTCATAGCTAGAGGGATCTTCCATACTTTGGCTGTTGTGCTTTGGTTTTTTGCTATGACGCAAATTCCTATAGCGGAAGTTACCGCGATGAACTACTTATCACCGGTTTATGTAGCGCTGGGTGCCGTACTGTTTTTAAAAGAAAAAATGGCAATTCGCAGAGTTCTTGCTGTTATTTTTGCATTAGTCGGTGCTTTGGTCATCCTGAGGCCTGGGTTTCGAGAAGTCAGTGTGGGGCATGTTGCAATGATGGGTACTGCGATATTCTTTGCAGGTTCATATCTTTTTGCTAAGCACCTTACAAATCGGGTAAGCGCCGAGACCGTAGTAATCATGCTATCTATACTAGTCACAATAGGTTTATTTCCACTTGCATACATCGTTTGGGTGCCACCGAGAGTAGATGAACTAATAATCCTTTTTGGGGTCGCAGTTCTGGCTACTTTGGGTCACTACACCATGACCAAAGCCTTTATGGCAGCACCAGTTACGGTGACACAACCAGTCACATTTTTACAGCTAATTTGGGCGATTTCCGTTGGTGCTCTGTTTTTCAACGAAAATATAGATCCTTTTGTTATCGCAGGCGGCATTATAATAGTTTCCTCGGTAAGTTTTATGACTTGGAGGGAAGCGGTGTCAAAAAAGAAACAAGTCACACCTGTGACCCATGAGACGAAGTTGTAACAATTGTCTTATATCAAAGTGTATGTTTAATCTGGCGGTCAGGAGTGATTAATCATTATGGAAGCAGACTATATAATAGTTGGTGCCGGTAGCGCCGGTTGTGCAACTGCTTTCAGATTGTGTGAAGCGGGTCATCGGGTAATAGTTCTGGAATATGGAGGCAGTGACAGAAGCCCTCTAATTCAAATGCCAGGAGCATTAAGTTATCCAATGAATATGCCTAAATATGATTGGGGCTTTTTTTCAGAACCGGAACCCTATTTGAATGGTAGGAGGCTAGCTTGTCCTCGTGGCAAAGTTGTTGGTGGTTCCTCAAGTATTAATGGAATGGTGTATGTTCGGGGGCATGCTTTGGATTATGATACGTGGTCCGAGATGGGTGCGTCAGGATGGGCCTATGCTGACATTTTACCATATTTTAAAAAGCTAGAGAGTTGGAATTCAGCCGGTCACGGTGGTGACCCAGCATGGCGAGGAAAATCGGGACCACTACATGTAACTCGAGGGTCACGATCAAATAAATTAGTAAAAGCATTTGTAAATGCCGGCTGTGAGGCAGGTTATGAGGTGACTGATGATTATAACGGGAGAAAACAGGAAGGTTTTGGCCCAATGGATCACACCATCTTTCAGGGCCAACGTTGGTCAGCTGCCAAAGCGTATTTGCGACCAGCAATCAAAACGGGCTTATGTCGGCTGATTTCAGGTTTTGCACGAAAAATTATAATTGAGAATGGTATAGCCACGGGAGTCGAATACGATGGCATTAGTCAGGCAAAAGCCATCTTGAATGCTAGTAAAGAAGTGATTTTATCTGCTTCCTCTATAAATTCTCCAAAATTGTTAATGTTATCGGGTATTGGGCCTGCTAGACATTTAAAAGAGAACGGAATTGAAGTCCTAGCTGACCGTCCTGGTGTTGGCCAGAATTTGCAAGATCATCTGGAATTATACATACAAATGGCAGCCAATGAACCTGTAAGTTTATATAAGTATTGGAATTTATTAGGTAAAGCCTACGTTGGGCTAAGATGGATGATAAGCAAAACAGGACCAGGAGCGTCTAATCAGTTTGAAAGCGCCGCTTTCATTAGAACAAAAGCTGGTGTTAAGTATCCTGATATTCAGTATCATTTTCTTCCGATTGCTGTACGGTATGACGGAAAGGCTGCAGTAAGTGGGCATGGTTTTCAAGCGCATGTTGGCCCAATGCGAAGTCCATCTCGTGGGTCGGTTACTCTCAGGTCAAATGACCCTTATGATCACCCCGCAATATTATTTAATTATATGTCCACTGAGAAGGACTGGGATGATTTTCGAATATGTATTCGCCTAACTCGAGAAATTTTTGAGCAGCCATCTATTAAAAAATTTATAAAGTATGAGATTCAGCCCGGTGATAGTCTGCAAACGGATGATGAACTTGATGAATTTATTTCGCAAAATGTAGAAAGTGCTTACCACCCATGTGGCACATGCAAGATGGGTGACATAAGTGACCCTATGGCAGTAGTTGACAAATTCACAAGAGTTATCGGTGTTGAAAAATTGAGAGTTGTTGATAGCAGTATATTCCCACAAATAACCAATGGTAACCTAAATGGTCCAACTATAATGGTAGGCGAAAAAGCAAGTGACCATATTTTAGGTAAAGATCCAATGCCTCGTGCTAATGAAAATGTTTGGGTGCATTCCAATTGGGAAGATCAGCAGCGGTAATAGTATGAACCGTGTCAAGCACTAAGCCGACTGTTACGTCTTATCACGTAGAAAGTGCATAAGAGGCCGAGGAAGGCGGATATCAACATTAAGCTAATCAGCGGTATTTCAGTACTACTACCCGTCAGCAAAATTCCAGCCATAGCTGATAGGATGGAGCCAAGACCTATCATTATTGACCCTCCCAAACCAGAAGCTGTTCCCGCCAATTTAGGGTTGATTGATAATAATCCTGCATTAGCGTTTGGAAGAGAAATTCCATTGCCTAATCCTACTAACGTCATTGTGCCAAAAAAACTCCATTCCGAGCCGAATCCCAGAATACTTACAGCAAGTGATAACACCATGCCTGATACGTTTATGAGCATACCGATCGATATCATGGGGTCTATTCCAACCTGAGTCGAAAACCGACCCGCGAGATAATTACCAACAAAATATCCTATCGCAGGGGCTCCAAAGAAAACTCCTAATTTTTCTGGTGGTAGGTAAAAAACTTCAGAAGCTACATATGGAGCACCTCAAAGATATGCGAAAAAGGCACCAGCACCTAGGCCTGAAGCTACGGAATAAGCCCAAAAGCGACGCGACTTCAGCAATGTGGGATAATCATTAAATTGTTCAAAGATGGAAGAGCTACGGTCTAGGGCAGTTTCGCCAAGATCGAAGTAAACTAGTACAAAAGTTATGAGGCCCGCGAGAGTTAAAGCCCAAAAATTATACTCCCAGCTGAGGTATGCGTCGATAAACCCACCAATGCCAGGGGCCACCATAGGCACGAGTGCCATGCCCATCGTTACATAACCAATTTTAGAACCAGCTAAATTTGCTTCGGTCGTATCCCGTATAACTGCTCTAGATAAAACAATAGTTACAGCTCCGCAGGCTTGAAATACCCTTGCTGTTAGTAGCCAGAAAACTGTGGGTGCGTAAATACACCAAATTGAAGAAACAATAAAAACTGCCAGCGAAGTGAGAATGACTGGCCTTCGTCCGTATAAATCTGAGATCGGCCCAACAAATATACCAATCACACCACTTGCAGCGAGATATATGCCTACGGTTAGTCCCAAAGTTGCCGTCGACGTGTTAAAATGATCAGCCATCGATGGAAGGCTTGGTAAAAATATATTCATAGCCATAGCAGAGATGCTAGCTAGTACTACGAGAGTAAACGTGTGTGGCTGTGATTTTTTATCTAAAAACCGAGCAGGTTCGAACATTGTCATTCAAACCCGATATACGCGATGTTGGTAATTGTCCAGTTATCATAAAACAATAAATGCCTTACAGATTTCCATTAACTATTGATACTTCGAACAACTAACGTTGCGGAAATAAATCTTCCATTTATGTTTAGTTATGTCTACAAACTAGCGAGTTGAATTTTGAGGTTTCGGATGAAAGACGTCTTGCAAGAATTAAAAAAGAGAAGAGAAAATGCGCGTCTGGGTGGAGGTATAGATCGCATAGAAGCCCAACATTCGAAAGGAAAGTTAACGGCTCGCGAACGAATTGAAATTCTTATGGATCAGGATAGTTTCGAAGAGTTTGACATGTTTGTTACGCATCGTTGTACTGATTTTGACATGGAAAAATCTAAAACTGCCGGTGATGGTGTTGTGACAGGCTGGGGTACTATAAATGGTAGAATGGTGTACGTTTTTAGCCAAGATTTTACAGTTTTTGGCGGGTCGTTGTCTGAAACGCATGCGCAAAAAATCTGTAAAATAATGGATATGGCAATCCAAAATGGAGCACCGGTCATTGGGCTTAACGATTCTGGCGGCGCTCGAATTCAAGAAGGTGTTGCGTCTCTTGCTGGCTATGCAGAAGTTTTCCAACGCAATGTAATGGCCTCAGGAGTAATCCCTCAGATATCAGTGATCATGGGGCCGTGTGCTGGCGGTGCTGTCTACTCACCCGCGATGACCGACTTTATATTTATGGTAAAAGATAGCTCTTACATGTTTGTGACTGGCCCAGATGTTGTTAAAACAGTTACTAATGAGGTAGTAACTGCTGAAGAACTTGGTGGTGCATCAACCCATACAAAGAGATCATCTGTTGCAGATGCGGCATTTGAAAATGATATCGAAGCTTTGTTTGAAGTACGCAGGCTCGTCGACTTCTTACCTTTAAATAATCGCGGAAAAGCACCCGTGCGGCCATTTTTTGATGACCCAAATCGGATAGAGTCTTCTTTAGACACATTAATACCGGATAATCCAAATACGCCGTATGATATGGAGGAGTTAATTGAAAAGTTAGCTGATGAAGGTGATTTCTATGAAATACAAGGTGAATTTGCAAAAAATATAATTACAGGTTTCGTTCGCTTGGAAGGTCAGACAGTTGGTGTCGTTGCAAATCAACCAATGGTGCTAGCTGGATGTCTGGATATTGATAGTTCGAGAAAAGCGGCTCGATTTGTTAGGTTTTGTGATGCATTTGAAATCCCAATCCTAACTTTAGTAGATGTTCCAGGATTTCTACCAGGTACGTCACAGGAATATGGCGGCGTTATTAAGCATGGTGCGAAATTGCTATTTGCTTACGGTGAAGCAACAGTTCCAAAAGTTACTGTTATTACGCGAAAAGCCTACGGGGGAGCATATGACGTTATGTCATCGAAGCATCTAAGAGGAGACTTTAATTATGCATGGCCTACGGCTGAAATCGCAGTGATGGGTGCAAAAGGTGCAACAGAGATAATCCATCGCGCGGATTTAGGTGATACGGAAAAGATTTCAAAGCACGCTCAAGAATATGAGGATCGCTTCGCCAACCCATTTATAGCTGCGGAAAGAGGCTTTATAGATGAAGTAATTCAACCACGCTCCACTAGAAAACGGGTGTCCCGTGCGTTTGCAGCTTTGAGGAATAAAAAATTAAAAAATCCGTGGAAAAAACACGATAATATTCCTCTCTAACTGAAAGACCTATATGCATATTAAATTGTTTGTCTCGGATTTTTTAACGCTATGATGAAACACAGAGGATTTCCATCACGCTTGCCCGGAACAGACTATCAATTTACTATCCGAAGGCCTAATCCTAAGGGAGTCACACCGATTGTAGAGCGTGAACGTTACAGGGATCGTAAGCCCGCTGACAAAAGAGCGGATAATGGTTTTGTTAGAGCTTTGATGGAACAGTTTTGGGATCAGCCTTTTGAAAGAGGTAACTTGGATGCCGGTCGTTTAAGTTGGCTGTTTGGGCGAGAAGTTAAAGCATATGAGGACGAATTTGATGCCAAATCATATGAGGCAAAGCTTATTTTAGATCTTAACTTGATAAAAATTAATTTTCCTGAAACCTTTGATTCCGATCAGAGAGGATGAACAATGTTTAATAAAATATTGATAGCCAATCGAGGTGAAATCGCTTGCCGCGTAATAAAAACAGCAAAACAAATGGGAATTAAAACTGTCGCTGTTTTTTCGGACGCGGACAGGAACGCTTTGCATGTGCAAATGGCGGATGAGGCAGTCAATATTGGACCACCTCCAGCTAATCAATCGTACATCGATATAGAAAAGGTAATTTCTGCAGTTAAAAAAAGTAATGCTCAAGCTGTTCATCCTGGCTATGGCTTCTTATCTGAGAATGCAAAGTTTGCGAAGTCATTATCTGATATCGGCGTAACGTTTATTGGGCCACCGGAGAATGCTATCGAAAGTATGGGTGACAAAATTACATCAAAAAAGATTGCACAGGAAGCTGGAGTGAATACCGTTCCAGGTTACATGGGTGTAATAAAAGACGAAGATGAGGCACTAAGTATAAGTGAGAAGATCGGTTATCCTGTAATGATTAAAGCTTCTGCAGGCGGCGGCGGCAAAGGGATGAGGATAGCCTGGAACGATAGTGAGGTGAAAGAGGGTTTTCAGTCCTCAAAAAATGAAGCTGCCAGCAGTTTTGGAGATGATAGGATCTTCATAGAAAAATTCGTAACCCAACCTCGACATATAGAAATCCAAGTGCTGGCAGACACTAAGGGTAACTGTATTTATTTAGGAGAGCGGGAATGTTCTATACAGCGAAGAAATCAAAAAGTAGTTGAAGAAGCACCAAGTTCTTTTCTAGATGAAAAGACCCGTAGAAAAATGGGTGAACAAGCTTGCAACCTAGCAAAAGCAGTTGGGTATTCCAGTGCAGGAACTGTGGAATTTATAGTAGATAAAGACAAAAACTTCTATTTTCTGGAGATGAACACTCGGTTGCAGGTTGAACACCCTGTAACTGAGCTAATAACTGGCATAGATTTAGTCGAGCAGATGATATTAGTGGCTACTGGCAAACCTCTATCAATCACCCAAAAGGATATAAAACTAATAGGCTGGGCAATAGAGAGCCGCCTCTATGCAGAGGATCCTTATCGGAATTTTCTACCATCAATTGGAAGACTCACCCGCTATCGACCTCCTGCTGAAATAAAGAATAAACATTCTATCGTCAGAAATGATACAGGCGTTTACGAAGGTGGTGAGATCTCTATGTACTATGATCCTATGATCGCTAAACTTTGTACTTGGGCTCCTGATAGAGCGAAAGCTATTGAGCAAATGCGGATTGCTCTTGACCGATTTGAAGTAGAGGGCATTGGGCATAATTTACCGTTTTTATCTGCTGTCATGGATCATAAAAAGTTTATTTCTGGTAAGATCACTACTGCATTTATTGCTGAGGAGTATTCAGAAGGTTTTAATGGTGTTGATTTAAATGATGATGAGATAACAGATCTTGCAGCATGTGCTGCGGCTATGAATCGTGTAGCAGAAATTCGCAGGACAAAAATCTCTGGTAGGATGGATAATCACGAAAGACGTGTTGGTGATGACTGGGTGGTCCAAATTGCTGGGAAAGTGTTTTTGGTGAATGTACTTGCTGATACTGCTGGAGCAAACGTAATTTTTGAGGATGAAACATCCATTCGTATTTCTGGAGACTGGTTGCCAGGAAAAAAATTAGCAAATATGACTGCTGGTGATAAAAATTTAGTTATTAAAATCAACAAGACAACGGGCGGTTTCAGAATGCGCACCAGAGGAGCGGATTTAAAGGTTCTCGTTAGGACGCCTAGACAAGCGGAACTTTCGAAACATATGCAAGAAAAGCTCCCGCCTGACACTTCCAAAATGTTGCTGTGCCCAATGCCAGGATTACTTGTTAAGATTGATGTTGAGTTGGGGCAGGAGGTCCAAGCGGGTCAGCCATTATGTACCGTTGAGGCGATGAAAATGGAAAATATTTTAAGGGCAGAACGTAAAGGCGTTGTAGCTAAAATTAATTCTAGTGTTGGAGACAGCTTGGCCGTTGATGATATCATACTTGAGTTCGGTTGAGAAACCTATGTTCATTGCAAAATATAGATTTAGGAGCTTGTAGTGGATAAAAGCAAGATAGACTGGCAAAGACTGGCAGAAAAAGAACTTCGCGGTAAATCAGTAGAAGAGCTAGATTGGACAACACTCGAAGGTATAAAGGTAAAGCCAGTTTATTCTGAAGAAGACCTCAAAGAGATTGAGCACCTTGGCAACTTGCCAGGATTTGAGCCCTATGTACGAGGTGTGAAGGCTACTATGTACGCTGGCAGGCCTTGGACAATTCGGCAATACGCCGGATATTCTACCGCGGAAGAGTCTAATGCTTTTTACAAACGTGGATTAGCCGCTGGACAGCAGGGTGTTTCAGTTGCTTTCGATTTAGCAACACACAGAGGGTATGATAGCGACCATGAGCGTGTCATAGGTGATGTGGGAAAGGCTGGGGTTGCGATCGATACTGTCGAAGACATGAAAATTCTTTTTGATGGGATACCGTTAAACGAAATTTCTGTGTCTATGACAATGAATGGTGCAGTGATTCCAGTTTTAGCTAATTTTATCGTTGCAGGCGAAGAGCAAGGGCATAAGAAATCTGATCTCTCCGGTACCATTCAAAATGATATTCTTAAGGAGTTTATGGTAAGAAATACCTATATTTATCCCCCTGAACCGTCAATGAGAATAGTTGCTGATATTATTGAATACACATCTGGTGAAATGCCAAAATTTAACTCCATATCTATTTCTGGATATCATATGCAAGAAGCTGGTGCGAGCCTTGTTCAGGAGTTAGCCTACACTTTGGCTGACGGGAAGGAATATGCTAAAAAAGCTATTGAGAAAGGTCTCGACATAGATGCTTTTGCAGGAAGGTTATCATTCTTTTTTGCAATTGGGATGAACTTTTTTATGGAGGCAGCGAAATTGCGTGCTGCCCGTTTGCTCTGGCACAGAATTATGACAGACCTCGGCGCAAAAAATCCTAGATCTAAAATGCTTAGAACGCATTGTCAGACATCAGGAGTGTCATTACAAGAGCAGGACCCTTATAATAATGTTATCCGTACTGCCTATGAGGCAATGTCTGCTGTTTTGGGAGGCACTCAATCTCTTCACACAAATGCGCTGGACGAAGCAATGGCGCTACCTACAGATTTCAGTGCCCGTATTGCTCGAAACACTCAGTTAATTCTGCAAGAAGAAACAGGTGTGTCCAATGTTGTTGATCCATTAGCGGGTTCATATTACGTGGAAAAATTGACTGCTGATCTAGCCGATGCCGCTTGGCGGTTAATAGAAGAAGTGGACGAAATGGGTGGCATGACAAAAGCTGTAGCCGCTGGAATGCCGAAGCTAAGAATAGAAGAAACCGCAGCTAAGCGACAAGCTGATATAGATCGCGGTGATCAAGTTATAGTTGGTGTGAACAAATACCGGCTTACTCAGGAAGATGAATTAGACATTCGTGACATAGATAATGATGCGGTCCGCGCCGCACAAGTAAAACGACTAGAAAATATAAAGAAAGAGCGTGATGAAAAGACCTGCTCGGCGGCCCTTCTTAATTTAGAAAAAGCAGCTGAAGGTGGTGATAACTTGTTGGCGGCCGCGGTTGAGGCATCGCGGGTTCGCGCAACTGTGGGAGAAATTTCAATGGCAATGGAAAAGGTGTTTGGGCGTCATCGTGCTGAAGTTAAAACCTTAGCAGGAGTTTACGGGGCTGCATATGAAGGAGATGAAGACTTCATTGCTATACAGCATGAGTTAGAAAAGTTTACTAAAGACGAGGGAAGGCGTCCTCGAATGTTGGTTGTGAAAATGGGCCAGGATGGCCATGACCGCGGAGCAAAAGTAATTGCTACTGCGTTTGCAGATATAGGTTTTGATGTTGACGTCGGCCCTTTATTTCAGACCCCTGAAGAGGCAGCACAGGATGCAATTGACAATGATGTTCATGTAATAGGTATTTCCTCTCAAGCTGCGGGACACAAAACACTCGCACCAAAGCTTATTGAGGCTCTCAAAAGTCGTGATGCTGGCGATATTTTAGTGATTTGTGGTGGCGTAATCCCTCAGCAAGATTATGAGTTTCTTTACGAAAAGGGCGTTAAAGCAATCTTTGGTCCTGGAACCAATATTCCTGCGGCGGCATCTAAAATACTAGATTTAATTAGGCAAACTAAAGTCTAGATTAATAACTGAAACTACTCCTCTGTTGGCGCTTATGTTGAATTTAGATCATATTGTGATTTCTGCAGAAAGTTTATTGGTTGGTCAGGAATTTATCGAAGATAAGCTTGGTGTAAAAGCTGATCCTGGAGGTGATCATCCAGTATTTGGTACCCACAACAAATTAATCTCTTTTGGTGACACATACCTTGAAATTATTGCCGTATCGCCAGAATTAGTTCCTGAGCGGGTTCCTAGATGGTTTAATTTGGATAATTTCACTGGTGAGCCAAGAATAACAAATTGGGTCTGCAGCACTAGTTTTAGTAAATTTGCTCCAAATGATTTAATGCACGGAATGGGTGAGATAATAAATCTTTCGCGCGGATCCCTTACGTGGAATATAACCGTACCGGATGACGGCCAACTTCCATATGAGGGATTTGCGCCTGCACTAATTGATTGGGGGATATCAGTGCACCCCACGCAGACGCTAAAAGATAACGGGATTCGTTTAAAAAAATTTATTATCAAACATAAATCTGCTACCAACTTGCGTTCATCTTTCAGTGGATTATTATCTGATCAGCGGATCGAATTCCTTTCTACTTCTGGAGCAGGATCTTACGAACTATGGATAGAAACTCCACAGAACAATTCAGTAGCAATCAAATAATCGTCCGCGATGCCTCTGCCGAGGATGCTCAGGCTATTATGCACATTTGGAATGCTAACATCAGCAGCACCTTAAATACGTTCAATAGCCGCATAAAAACTGAGTTAGAAATTAAAGATACAATTCTCGAAACAAATAAAAAAAACTATGGTTTTTTTGTAAGTGAATGCGAAGGTATCATAATCGGATTTGCCACATATTTTCAATTTCGTACCGGTGTTGGCTATGCAAAAACGTTAGAGCATACGATAGTTATTTCGGAAACCATGCAAAGGTGCGGTGTGGGTAAAGCACTAATGACTAGTCTTTTAGAGGACGCAAAAAGAAAAAGTTTTCAATCAATTTTTGCTGGCGTTAGTGGTTCTAATAAACGAGCTGTTAAGTTTCATGAATCTTTAGGATTCCAAGTTGTGGCAGAACTTCCTCAAGTTGGATACAAATTTGACAAATGGCTTGATTTAATTTTGATGCAAAAATTTTTACAAACCGATCTCAGAGATGATTTTTGAATGTCTATTTGGACAAAAATAACTACTGCCATTTCTATGCTAGCCAAGGGCGAACCTTTAGCTAAGATTTTTTCAAAATTAAAAACTCCACCTGAGAAATCTGTTGCATTCACAATTGCCGTAATTGCACTGGGTGCAAAAATGGCTAAATCAGACGGAAGCGTTAAAAAAGAAGAAGTTAAAGTATTCCGGCGAATTTTCCATATCCCTGAGTCGGAGGTTGCGGCAGCCGGAAAAGTATTTGACTTAGCTAGACAGGATGTTGCTGGGTATGAAGTGTATGCTCGCAGAATTAGAAAGATGTTTGGAGAGCGGCATCAGACTTTATCTGATCTTATGGAGAGTTTGTTTCATATTTCACTTGCTGATGGGGAGTATCATCCCAAAGAAAATGAATTTTTGCGTAATGTAAGTGAAATATTTGGATTTTCCCAAAGTGATTTTTCGAAATTAAAAGCTCGTTTCGTGGAATTTGAGGATCTGGATCCGCATGAAATTTTGGGTGTCTTGCCAAATTCTGAAATGCAGGAAATCAAAAGGGCTTACAAAGAAAAAGTGCGAGACTATCACCCTGATCGAGTTATTGCCAGGGGTATGCCAGAGGAAGCCATTAAGTTAGCTCAAACCAAACTGGCTCAGATTAATAATGCTTATGAGAAAATTGTGGAAAATATGTAACTAAACATCAGAAATTTCGACTTTTGCTTTAAGTGTTTCAGCTAGTGAGTCAAGCCTAATAAGTGAAACCTCACCCAATCGCTTCTTCTCGAGCTCGCCAAGTTTTAGTGATAATTTGTTCTTCTTTTTAGCGTATTTTAAGTATGCTTCTGAATGTGCGGAAGTAACCCAGAGATTTGCCCCTAATCGCATGGCCTTACCGAGTATTTCAGCGTCTTTAATTTTTTGTGAGCTTAGCAAGCGCAGTAAAGGATCAAAAGAAGTTCTGGAGTGACTGTTTTTATACCTAAACAAAAGAGCAAGACCTAGAAACACGCGTTCTGAGTGTTTCAAGCCACCGAGATTAGCCCTTGTTATGTAGTCAAAACAGGCTTCGTGTCTATAATCAGGATGAGCACGCCATGATACATCGTGCAGGCAGCATGCTGCCTGAATTAGCCTTGTTTGACTCTCTTTACCACTTGAGAATAGGGGTTTTACAAAGTTAAAAAGCGCTTTTCCTGCGCCTGGAACCCGCGAGTCCTTTGCTTCTGCAAATCTACAAGCTTCAATTAGAGGGTCCCTATCTTTTAGCATCTGAGGCATTTTTTCGTATAGCATGCCCTCTCTAATTCCGTAGCTTGATATGGCGATATCCTTAATTTTGAAGACACTAGATAGCTTTTCAAGAATCTCTAGTGCATATGGGATAAACATTATTCTATTTGCTGAAATTGAGCATTGTTTTGCTATGTTTTCGAGACCGTGATCTTTAATAAAGTATTTCAGTTCTTTAATAGATTTTTTTTCCATGCGATATTCGTGTAAAACCCTTAACGGGTGATCGCATCTTTCCATATCTATTCGTGCGAGTGCACGCCAAGACCCACCGACTAAGAATAATCGATTATTGTGGGGAACAAACAACTTAGCAAGGTGAGATAATTGGGAGCTAATATATTCAAGACGTTCCTTCTTTTTATCTATATCCATTAATTTTAATGGACCAAGTTCAACACTTGCGCAGG
This sequence comes from Rhodobacteraceae bacterium REDSEA-S34_B6, assembly GCA_001627925.1. Classification (GTDB taxonomy): domain Bacteria; phylum Pseudomonadota; class Alphaproteobacteria; order Rhodobacterales; family Rhodobacteraceae; genus Salinivivens. The sequence continues at coordinate 54,273 of LUQC01000013.1, forward strand.
TTCCAACTTTTCCATTGCTAATTTCCGCTAATTCGAGTGATGTCCCGCCCAAGTCGCATACCAAGCCATATGCTCCCGGCCAACCCGTCAGTACGCCTTGGGCTGCTAGTTTAGCCTCCTCCTCTCCCGAAATTATAGCAATAAACTGACCAGTTTTTTCCGTAACTTCTTGACAGAAATCCTGTCCATCAGAGGCAGTTCTAACCGCTGCGGTAGCCACTGCTGTGAGTTCATGAATGCCCATAGATTTTGCCAACTGCTTAAATCTAGCTATTGCCGAGATTGCCCTGTTTCGTCCCTCTGGATTCAGCCGGCCGTTTAAAGATAGCCCTACACCGAGACCACACATTATTTTTTCATTGAAGAAATATGCTGGTGAGCGGGCGGCTCCATCAAATACTACTAAACGTACTGAGTTAGAGCCAATATCGATAACTCCTACTCTGGATAGGTCTCGAACAGATGGATCATCGAATACCGTTTCTTTGAAAAGAGGTGGTGTTACGGCAAGGTCTTGCATTTACGATCGTTACCTTTGCGCATTTTTATCTTACCTTATTTCGCATTCAATTATTATTGGGTCAACATTCAATTTATGATTGTAAATCATTAAATTTGTGCAGCTGTGAGGCAGTAAATTTTAGACTTATATTTTTTCCCTCACTAAGCGCTGCTTTGTCTAAAAAGTCTACCAATCTACTGGCTGTTCTAAAACTTCTCTCGCCGTGGCGTGCGATGTATTGCAAGACTTCTGGCTTCGGGTAAATTTGTCGGTCGGCAAAAAGTTTAGCGATCAAGGCTAAAAACAATTTATCGTCAGGTGGAAGTAGACGTGCATTTCTCATACCCAAAATTCGTGAGCGCAAATCTGGCAGGTTTACTGTCCAAAACTTAGGATCTTTTTTGCTTGTAAGAAGTAGGTAACAATTGTTTGCGAGAAGCATATTGAATAAATGAAAAAGATTATTTTCTAATTCTGGGCTTCCTGGTTGCTCATCAATATCTTCTATTACAAGGGAAGCTGAGGTTACCTTTGGTAGATTGATATCAAAAAAATCCGACATATTTATTACGTTTGCTGATAACGACTTGGCCCATACTAGTGCTAAATGAGTTTTGCCAGAGCCTGCCGGTCCTGATAATATATGCTGACGATTGGGCCAGCTAGACCAATCTTCCATTAACTTTACGGCGATCGAATTGCAGTCAGAAATGAAAAAGTCACTTCTCCCGAGAGCGGGACGAGAGGGTAGATCAAATGCTAACTGCTTAGGTATCTGGTTTGCTTCCATTTTCACCCAAAAATAGCCTGCTCAGTTTATATTTTTTGATTAAAAATCTTAAAATTACGGCTGCGCTTGCTGCAAGAGGTACCGCCAACAGCAAACCGATAAAACCAAAAAAGGCTCCAAACAAAGAAAGTGCGAGGATTAACGATACAGGATGTAAACCTACAGAATTACCCACTAATTTCGGAGTTAGAATATTACCCTCAAATATTTGACCAACAGTGAATACACCAAAAACTAACGCTACGAGTTCGAAATCCCCCCAGAATTGAATTAGAGCCAATCCAATTGCCAAAACACCGCCTAACAGAGCGCCTACGTAGGGTATGAAACTAACCAAACCGGCTATTAATCCAATTATGAGACCAAATTCTAGCCCGATTAGGCTTAGAGCAGTTGCATAGTAAATCCCCAAAATCAAACAAACTGCAATCATGCCACGCACGAATGCTGACAAAGTGGTATCTATTTCTGCAGCTAAACTTCTAATGACTACAGCGTGATCAAGGGGAAGTAGTTCATTAATTTTTAGTAATATACGGTCCCAGTCTACCAGAAGATATACGGCTACGACTGGAGTAATTACCAAAAGCGTTAATATATCGATAAGAGAAATAGCAGAGGCCATCACACTTCCAACTATATTTCCCAATTGTTCCTGAGCAATTGTTGTAAACTTAGATAAAGTTAAGTTTACAGCTCCAGATTCAGGAGCTATCGAGGCTATTTTACTTATTATAACCTCTTGTACTGTACTAATTAGATCTGGCGCGGCTTTAGCAAACAGTCTTAATTGATCTATTACCAATGGTATAACTAGCAAGAAAATAAAAAATACGACAAAAAAAGCCGCCACTAAGATCAATGTTGTTCCTAGCACTCTTCCAGTTCCGAGGCGTTCTAGTCTATCGACAATTGGATCCAGCAAGTATGCAATTGATGCGCCCAGAACAAACGGGAGTAAAATATCTCCTAAAAGCCAAAGAAATAAAACCAATATTGCCGCGGCAATCGTCCAGTATTTGATCTGATCTTTCACTGGCAGGGCCATGTGTTTCTCCTAGAGTGTTATTACATAGATCGCGCATGCAAGCATTTGATTCAAGTTGTATTTTTATCTTACAACCCTTGTTTGTGCCCTATACACTCGTTAAACGTTAATTGTTTATGTTACATACCATCCTAAGAGGGTTTTAATGAGGCTTTCCAGTTACTTTTTACCAGTTTTAAAGGAGACCCCTGCGGAAGCACAAGTGGTTTCTCATCGATTAATGTTGCGGGCGGGAATGATCAAGCAGCAAGCCGCTGGCATTTACTCATGGTTACCACTCGGTTTTAAAGTCTTGCGTAAACTTGAAAACATTATTCATGAAGAACAGATTAAGGCCGGTCATATACCGATACAGATGCCTATTCTACAATCTGCGGATCTGTGGCGTGAGAGTGGTCGTTACGACGACTACGGCCAGGAAATGCTGCGGATAAAAGATAGGCAAGATCGTGATTTACTGTATACACCAACCGCAGAAGAAATGGTGACTGATATATTCAGATCGCATGTCTCGAGTTATAAAGATTTGCCGCTTACACTCTATCAAATTCAATGGAAATTTCGCGATGAAATTCGTCCTCGTTTCGGGATCATGCGGGGTAGAGAGTTTTACATGAAGGATGGGTACAACTTTGATTTAACAAAAGAGGATGCATTACATTCTTATAACAGACACCTTGTTAGTTACTTAAAGACATATGAGCGCATGGGATTGCAGGCGATCCCGATGAGGGCTGACAGTGGTCCAATCGGCGGCGATAACACGCATGAATTTCTTGTACTTGCTGAAACAGGGGAGTCAGAAGTTTTCTATGACTCCAAAGTGACGGATTTGACTTTTGGTGATCGGGATATCGACTACAACGATAAAGCCGCGTGCCAGTCTATACTGGATGAGTTTACATCGCTCTATGCTAGGACTGATGAAACACATGATCCAAAGTTATTTGCGCAGCTACCGAATGATCGGCAAAAAAGTGCGCGTGGCATAGAGGTTGGTCAGATTTTTTATTTTGGAACAAAATATTCAGAAGCTATGGGAGCTTATGTTGCAGATGATGAGGGTAGTAAAATGCCTGTTCATATGGGGTCTCATGGGATCGGCGTTTCGAGACTTATTGGAGCGATTATAGAAGCATCACACGATGAAAATGGAATTATTTGGCCCGAAGGAGTAACCCCATTTCATTGTGGGATTGTAAACTTGAAGCAGGGTGACGAGGAGGCAGAAGAGGCTTGCGAAGCCCTGTATAATTCGCTCAGCGTATTGGGCTTGGAACCTCTTTACGATGATCGAAATGAAAGAGCAGGTGGGAAATTCGCCACTATGGATTTGATAGGCTTGCCTTGGCGGTTGACGGTGGGTCCCCGCGGTTTGAAAAATGGAGTGGTAGAGCTGACAAACAGAAAAACTGGCGTTTCAGAGGAAATTCCTCCTGAGAAAGCAGTTGAGAAAATTGCTCACGTATACAGAGCGGTGAAAGTGGGCGATTTTCTATTTAACTGATCAACTGTCCTGGTTGAATGAATGTATAGCTAAATGTTTTCGCATTCTTTTAAGGCGGCTATTGGCACTATTTCCAAAGCTTTCTTGTGTGTGGAGCCAAGGTTAACTTTTGGAGCGCAGCCTTCGTCATATGCTTGTAAGAAACGACTGGCGCAAAGACACCACTGATCGCCAGCTTTAAGACCTTTAAAA
>LUQC01000013.1:58362-64143 GCA_001627925.1 Rhodobacteraceae bacterium REDSEA-S34_B6
TTAAAATGAAACTCTGGTTTGGGTGTAGATAAATCGTTGCCCACATATTTCGAAAAGGCTAAGAATTCCTCCGTCATAACCGCACACACTGTATGACTGCCATAGTCGGCCTGACAAGTGTTACAATGACCATCTCTGAAAAAACCAGTTAAAGGATCATTCGAACACGGAAGCAGTTTTTCATCTAAAACATTTAAGCTTTCCGCCATACTGTAGTCACTACTCATATACTCACCTTTGCTTATTTCCTAAATAGTTAATTAGATTATACTCTGATCTTATCCAGATCGTATTGGAAATGATGAAAATTCACCGAAATTTCTCTAGTAAACGCTCTAAAGCACTTTTTTTTGTTTCTTTACTGATATTGAGTGGCTCGTTGCTCGGAGCTAGTTTTGTTCTCGGCACCTTTCCATCTGAGGTTTTTTTTGCAGTGTTACTTTGCCCATTCACAATGTTCAAAAACTTTTCTTGATTTGCTTCTTTTAGTTGAGGAAAGCCTTCCGCTACTGCTTCAAGCCAAGAACTTAGATCAGCTTCACTACTCTTTGGAAAATTATTTAAGACGTAAGAGGCAACTTTGGCTCTATCGCCTGGATGCCCAATGCCAAGGCGAACTCTGAAATAATCAGATCCTAAGTGTTGTTGTATTGAACGCAACCCGTTATGTCCTGCATGTCCGCCACCAATTTTTGTTCGTATCTTCAAAAAAGGTAAATCTAGCTCGTCGTGAAATACACATATCTCGGTGCTGGAGAGCTTGAAAAACCTGCATGCATCACTCACTGATTGTCCGGATAAATTCATAAACGTCGATGGTTTTAAGAAAATAAGTTTTTCCTGCTTCAGTATCACTTCACTTGCCAAGCCTTGAAATTTCTTTTTCCAAGGTGTGCCTCCGTACCGATTTACAATGGTATCAACGACCATAAAACCAATATTATGCCGATTTTTTGAATGATTTTCACCAGGATTTCCAAGGCCGACGAATAGCTTCATAGCGCAACTCTGCAAATAAATAATCCTCCGATAGCATAGACGGAAGGTTTGTAAAGAAAAAGGGCGATACAATGCATCGCCCTGAAAAAACAAAATTTGTTGTTATTTATTCTTCTTCGGTGGTTTCTTCTGTCTCAGTTGTTGCTTCTTCTTCTTCTGACGTTTCCTCTTCATCACTATCAGAAGATCTTAAGCTGGAAGGTGCTGAAATATTAGCAATTACGAAGTCTCGATCGATTGTAGGTTTTGCACCCTCAGGTAGTGTTACTGATGAGATCGAAATAACGACTCCAATATCGCTGTCTCTTATACTTCTCCGAAGCCTCATAAAATCTAAATGAGTAGGAAGATCTTTCACCACATCACGCTGCACGTCTCGGCAAATCACTCTGACGTCATCCTGGCCGTCAACTTTTAGGTTATAAAGAGTGGACTTAAACCGTCCTGCTTTCAAGCGCTTTAGAAGTTCATTGAATGGTACCTGGATAGCCATGGGGTCTACGCCTCCACCATAAACCACTCCTGGTACCATGCCATTACGACGAGCCTGACGAGCGGCGCCCTTGCCTGTCCCCGTCCGCGCAATAGCAACTAAATCTGGTATTTCTTTTGCCATTTAATTTCTCCTAATATTCGGGCTCCTCCAAGGCTGTAGCCCACTGAAAAGTCTCCTTATATTAAAAAAAAAAATATTTAAAGTCGAAAATTTAGGTTGCCAAAGCTTAGGGTCACGACCAACCCTTACCAAAGTCTTTTGGCAATAAAATCGCAGAGCGATCCACGTCTTTTATATTTTTGTATCCGCATAATGCCATAGAAATATCTAATTCTTTCTGCATCAACTCTAAGGCTAATTTTACTCCCTTTTCTCCGTAAGCTCCCAAGCCGTATATATACGGACGACCAATGTAAGTACCTTTAGCTCCCATCGCAATCGCCTTTAAAATATCTTGACCAGACTTTATTCCACCATCCAAGTGAACTTCAATCTTATCCCCGACTGCTTCTAGTATAGACGGTAAGGCCTCTATAGAACTAATAGCGCCATCTAATTGGCGGCCACCATGGTTCGAAACTATGAGTGCATCAGCACCAACTTGGAGCGCCATCTTGGCATCCTCTTTGTCTAGTATGCCTTTTAAAATTACCTTGCCACCCCAGTATTCCTTAATTTTTGAAATTTTGTCCCAGTCTAAGGCAGGATCAAATTGAGTGTGGGTCCATTCTGAGAGGCTTGAAGTGTCACCAACACCAGACACATGCCCAACTATATTGCCAAACGTGCGACGCTTAGTTTGCAGCATTTCCAAGCCCCAAGTCCATTTGGTTGATAAATCTAACATATTTCTGAAAGTTGGTTTAGGCGGCGCGGATAACCCATTTTTAAGGTCTTTATGTCTCTGACCTAAGATTTGTAGATCAAGTGTAATTACAAGTGCTGAGCATTTAGCAGCTCTCGCTCTGTCTATTAAACTATGGACAAATCCGGTATCTTTCATGGTGTATAACTGAAACCAGAATGGTTTGTTGGTATTTTTTGCAACGTCTTCAATTGAACAAATGGACATTGTAGATAAGGTGAACGGCACACCAAAATCTTCAGCTGCTTTGGCAGCCTTAATTTCGCCATCAGCCCGCTGCATACCGGTTAGGCCTACTGGTGCCAAAGCTACTGGAATTGTTACAGGATGCCTAATCATCTCCGAGTTAGTTTTGCGGTCCGTCATATCGACTGCAACACGTTGGCGCAGGCGGATTTTCTTAAAGTCAGACGAATTGTCTGCGAGCGTTTGCTCGTCCCAACTTCCGGACTCAGCATAATCATGAAACATCTTCGGAACGCGTTTTTTGTAAATCCTTTGCAGGTCTGCAATATTTGTTATTACTGGCATTACGATCTTGGCTCTATCTGATTTTAAGGTAATAGTTTACAAAGTTCATATTAAAAAACGTGGCATCTTAAGTTTACTTAGCAACCTCAGGCAGCGTGAGCGCCACTTGCTAAACTTTCAACAAATTCACAAATTTCATCCACCGATGCTCCATCAGCAAACTTTTCTACAATTGCAGATCCTACCACAGCTCCATCTGCTATGGATGCGATTTCATGGGAATTTTCTGGGGTTTTTATCCCAAAGCCTACAACTACAGGCAAATCTGTTTTTGATTTAATTCGGGCTACTTCGGGTCCAACATTGTTTGCCTTCGCCGACGCTGCACCTGTTATACCGGTTATTGAGACGTAATAAACAAAACCAGACGTGTTCTGCAATACGCGTGGTAGTCTCCTATCGTCTGTTGTAGGAGTGGCTAATCTTATGAAATTTATCCCCGCTGCTTGAGCCGGAATGCATAGTTCCTCGTCTTCCTCCGGAGGAAGATCTACAACTATCAAACCATCGATGCCGCACTTTTTGGCATTCTGCAGAAAGTTTTCAACACCGTAGCTGTAAATTGGATTGTAATAGCCCATTAGAACAATAGGGGTTACATCATCGACCAATCTAAATTTCTTTGCCATATCCAATGTTTTTTGAAGTGTCATTCCTCCTTTGAGTGCTCTTTGACCAGCTAATTGGATCGTTGATCCATCTGCCATTGGGTCGGTGAAAGGAAGTCCTAACTCAATGATATCAACTCCCGACGTTGGAAGTCGCTCCATCAATTTGTAAGATAGCTCTAAATTGGGGTCACCTGCCATTATGTAGGATACGAAGGCTTTTTTAGATTCTGCTTTAAGTTGAGCAAATTTTTTATCAATACGTGTCATTACGTGTCCTTTCCCCCATCCGTTATTTTAGAGTTGTGAACCAAAATTTCTAGTTGGGCAATAGATAGTCTTAATAGTTTATTGCAAGTCTAGGGCAGTCAGCTTAAAAGCTAGACGAAATTATAGTCAAGGTTGTCTTTAATGGGCTTTAAATTGGGCATAGTTGGTTTGCCAAATGTTGGTAAGTCGACACTATTCAATGCACTAACTAAAACAGCAGCTGCGCAAGCAGCAAACTTTCCTTTTTGTACAATTGAGCCAAATATTGGCGAAGTTTCTGTTCCGGATGGCCGCCTGGACAAGTTAGCCAAAATCGCTGCTTCACAAAACGTCATCCCAGCAAGAATGACATTTGTTGATATAGCCGGTTTGGTTAAAGGGGCTTCTAAGGGCGAAGGCCTTGGAAATCAGTTTCTGGCAAATATCAGAGAGGTAGATGCGGTTGCTCATGTCTTGCGATGTTTTGAGGACTCTGATGTGACCCATGTTGAAGGAAGAGTTGATCCTTTAGCTGACTCAGACACAATCGAAACGGAATTGATGTTAGCTGACATCGAAAGCATTGAAAAACGCTTGCAAAACCTGAGCCGCAAAGTGAGGGGTGGAGATAAAGAAGCAGTCCAACAGGAAAGGCTGTTACAGTCAGCATTAAAAAAGTTAGAGCAGGGTATGCCAGCTAGATCTGTTTCAGTGGAAGATGAAGATAAAAAGGCTTGGCAAATGCTGCAGCTGTTAACTTCTAAGCCAATATTATACGTATGTAATGTTGATGAAAATTCAGCAGCAACTGGAAATATTCACTCAAACAAAGTTGCTGAAATGGCATCTTCACAAAATTCAGGGGTAGTAATTATTAGTGCGCAAATTGAAGAAGAAATCAGCCAATTGGAGGCTGATGAGGCACAGATGTTCTTGGAAGAGATGAACCTATCAGAGGCCGGTTTGGATCGACTTATAAGGGCGGGTTATGATTTACTGAATCTGGAAACTTATTTTACTGCCGGTCCAAAGGAATCTAGGGCATGGACTATTAAAAGGGGTACAAGAGCACCTGTAGCTGCGGGTGTCATACATGGCGACTTTGAAAGAGGCTTTATTCGCGCTGAAACCATCTCATATGAGGACTATATTGCATTTGAGGGCGAGAGTGGTGCCAAAGAAGCTGGAAAAATGCGAATAGAAGGCAAAGCATACGTAGTAGAAGATGGGGACGTAATGCATTTTCTTTTCAATACCTAATTTTTGTTGGTAGCAATGTCGTTCTTCGTTTTGAAAGAATGAAACGGTCTGGTATGGGATCAAAAAAATTGCTCTTGTCAACAATCTTTCAACCGCTTAGACACATTCTTGGAGACGTGGCCGAGTGGTCGAAGGCGCTCCCCTGCTAAGGGAGTAGGCGGGAAACCGTCTCGAGGGTTCGAATCCCTTCGTCTCCGCCATTACCGCTTATTTAATATAATAGAAACAATAGGTTAAGAAATAAGGGAAAATTTGGCCCCCCAATCGGCCCCTCAATAAGAACTTAAAATGTCATATTTTGGCGGTTAATTGGTAGGATGTAACCTTTTGTGGGAAACACAGGGAAAACATTTTACTGATAACTTTGTGATAAAAAGGGTGGGGGTCAAAACCTAGACTGCTTTAGTTGCTAGTTATGTTGCTCTCACATTTTCGTTTTTTACAGCTAAATTATTGAATTAGGAAAGCTCGAGTTTTTCATTATTCTGGGAAATCCAAGGGAAGTATACAACCTTCATTCTCAACGTTTCCTGTGCCACAGGATTCTAAATCCATAAGTGCCCATACAAGTAAACCGCGAATGAAAACGTTAACAACCATGCGACTAGGTTTGCGTACACGAAGTACTTCACCGCTCTTCTGATAGTCATTACTGCCTCTTTTTTGATACGAGTGTAGCAAATGACTTGATCCAAATAAACGCCTTTGTGAGTGAGCAGGTGTATTGTGAGTTGGGGTAAGGATAAAATTACCACTAATGCAGTACAGATAAT
>LUQC01000014.1:0-42165 GCA_001627925.1 Rhodobacteraceae bacterium REDSEA-S34_B6
GCATCAGCACCTTCATATATTGCCGTAGCCACATCTGAAACCTCAGCCCGAGTAGGCATAGGACTCTCAATCATACTTTCCAGCATTTGCGTGGCCACTATCACTGGCTTAGCTGCCGCCCGGCACGCACGAACTAATCTTTTCTGAACGGGAGGCACGTTCTGAACCGGCAACTCAACTCCCAAGTCTCCACGTGCAACCATAATGCCATCAGAGCTTTTCAGAATATCATCAAATTTTGCAAGGGCAGCTGGCTTTTCGATCTTTGATAAAATAGCGGCCCGTCCTTTTGCTAATTCACGCGCCTCCATAACGTCTTCAGGCCGTTGCACAAAAGACAGAGCTAACCAATCAATGCCTAATCCACAGGCAAATTCTAAATCTGTTCTATCTTTCTGAGATAAAGCAGCCAAAGGGAGAATGACATCTGGAACATTCACCCCTTTTCTGTCAGAAATAATACCACCAGCCCTTACGATGCAGTCTGCAGAATCTTTACTAAATGCCGTAACTTCTAGTTTAATTTTGCCGTCGTTTACTAATAAGATTGATCCAATAGTAAGAGCTGCAAAAATTTCAGGATGCGGTAGACTAACTCTTTTAGAAGTTCCCAAATCCGTTTTTAGATCAAGACGGAACTCTTGCCCCTCAACAAGGGTTTCAGACTCATTTTTAAACTCACCGACTCGTAGCTTTGGCCCCTGCAGATCGGCAAGTATCCCTATTGGACTATTTAATTCTTCCTCGATCTTTCTGATGGTATTGTGACGTTGTGCGATATCATCATGAGAACCATGGCTCATATTTAACCTAAAGACGTCAGCTCCAGCAAGATGAAGAGCCTTAATAGTTTCGTAATCGTCTGAAGCTGGACCAAGGGTTGCGACGATTTTTACATTGCGATGACGTCTCATCAGCTTTCCTTTAAATCATGAAAACCACTGGCACAATGTTAGCGGTAACATATGGCTTGTATGAACTATTTTTAAATTCAGTGCAACATCGATATATAACGAGAAATTAGAAAATTATTAACACTCGCGAAAAATAAACTAAATATTTAAAATACTTAAGTACTTCTGTAATAGGTTATTTATGGTTTCTTCAACCCATTGTATATAAAGAAGTTAACTATAGTAATTATAATTAAGTATACGAGATAATATTGAAACTATCCAACGAGCCGGAGAAAATAATGGAAGACAAAACAAAAATAGAATTAGAAGCTGCTGCATTCCGCTCATTAAAAGCTCACCTTATGGAGAAGCGTACTGATGTTCAAAACATTGATTTGATGAATTTGGCTGGTTTCTGTAGAAACTGTCTCGCCAGATGGTACCAAGAAGCAGCCAATGAGCGCGGAATATCTATGGACAAGGAACAGGCTCGGGAATTTTTCTACGGGATGACGATGGAAGAATGGAAAACTAATTATCAAACCGACCCACAACAGAAAATATAAACTTACTGTAAAAATCAAAAGTAGATTCCTACTAGAAGTAATTCGGACTTAATAAGTTACACCTTTGCCTTTATTACTTGTAAAAAGGGTAAAAACGCTGACATATCCGGTCCATGCTCCATACCCGTGAGTGCTTTCCGTAGAGGCATAAACAAATTTTTACCTTTTCTACCCGTTGCTTCTTTTACTACTGTAGTCCATTTACCCCATGTCTCTGATGTAAATGGTTGTGCAGGCAACAAAATCAAAGCTTGCATAACGAATTCTTTATCTTCGTCGTCAATTAAAGGTTCAGCGCCCTCTGCACAAATTGTCCACCATGCGGCCAGATCTGAACGTACCTTTATATTTTCATGTATAACATTCCAAAAAGGTTCTGCTAAATTAGAGGGCACGCCGGCACTCATTAAATCATTTTTTACTTCTTCAAAGGGCAGGTTTTGAATATAGCGTTGTGTTAAAGGTGTAAGATCATTTAGATCGAACTTTGTGGGCGCGGAGCCAAAGTTTGATAAATCAAAACCTTCTGCTACTTCCTCAAGACTATAATACAGTTCTACCGGCTGGCTCGACCCCAGCCTAGCAATCAGAGATATTATTGAAAATGGCTCTAATCCAGAGGCACGTAAATCCTTCAGTGCCATGGTACCAAACCTTTTCGACAAAGATTCTCCCTGTGATCCGATAAGCAGAGAGTGGTGCGCAAAGCTTGGAGGTGATGCTCCTAGTGCTTTCATTATTTGGATCTGAGTGGCCGTATTGGTAACATGGTCAGCACCACGCACAATGTCTGTAACTCCCATTTCTATATCGTCTACAACCGAAGCTAAAGTATATAAAAACTGGCCATCACCCCGAATGAGAACTGGGTCAGAGACTGATGCAGCATCTATTGAGATCTTACCAAGTATACCGTCAGTCCATGTTACTCTTTCGTGATCTAAAAGAAATCGCCAATGACCTGATCCACGCTCAGCTTTGATTGAAAGTTTTTCATTTGCACTCTGATTTAAAGCAGCCCTATCGTAAACAGGTGGTTTCCCCATATTCAGTAGTTTTTTTCTCTTCAAATCTAGTTCAGTAGGAGTTTCAAAACACTCGTAAAACCTGCCCATCTCCCTTAAATCTTCGGCCGTGCTGACATACCTTTCCAGTCTTTTTGATTGATATTCAATTCTATCCCAATTTAAGCCCAGCCATTCCAAGTCAAACAAAATTGAATCGATGAACTCCTGTTTAGATCTTTCTGCATCAGTATCATCTATTCTTAAAATAAACTCTCCCTGAGACTTTCTGGCTATTAAAAAATTCATTAATGCCGCACGCAAGTTTCCTATGTGCAAATATCCAGTGGGGGATGGTGCAAAACGTGTCGTTGTCATTTGGAGTCTCCTAATGCGCCTCGTTTTTCATATGGGGTAAAAATTGTCCAGCTTTCAAATCACATACTCATGAAAATTTTGTGGCCTGCAATAAATACTGTTGGGAAACCTAATCAATATACGATGAAAATGGGATATATTTTACGTTTTCCCCGGGCATCACAGACAATTCATGCTCTGGTAGATCTACAAAACCTTCTGCCCACGAAAGACCACTTATTCGTCCAGATCCTTCTGATTTAAAAATATCTACTTTGCCATTTCGAATTCTTGCTCGAAGGAATTCGCGGCGACCAGCCTTCTTTGATTTTGAAAAGTTAGCCGGCAATTCAAACGATAATGGCTCCAACCAATTACTACCTGAAAAAACGTTAAGTGCTGGCTTTGCAAAAACCATGGCACATGTTACTGCTGCAACTGGATTACCAGGCAACCCAAAAACTGGCTTACCATTGTATACTGCTAATATCAGTGGGCGACCTGGTTTAACCGCAATACGCCAGACCGCAAGGCTATCATTTTTTGTTAGTATAGCAGACATGTGATCTTCCTGACCAGCTGATGCACCGCCAGAAGTTATGATAACATCTACCTGTCCACTGGCCTTTGCTAATTCAGTCTCAATATGTTTTCTATTATCCCTAAGAATACCAAAGTCGATTACATCAAAGCCCCATTCGTCCAAGAGTGAATATAACAGCGGACGATTAGCATCAAATACTTGCCCGGCAGAGGGGTCAACATCTGAATTGATGACTTCATCACCAGTCGAAAATATTCCAACCTTGAGCCTTGAGTATACAGTTATCGACGAAACACCGGTGGAAGCCATCAATGCAATATCACCTGGTGTAATTCTTCTTCCTTTGGGGAGTATTAATGTATTTTCTTCAACATCTTCACCTAGATCCCGAGTATTTGATCCAGGTTTAATTGGGCCATAAAAACTTACTTTACTGTTTTCGGAAACAGTGTCCTCTTGTAAAATAACCGTATCAGCTCCAATGGGCATTTTGGCGCCAGTATATATTGGCAAAGCATCCCCTTCTGTAATTTCTCCAGAAAATGGATGCCCAGCGGCAGCTCTCCCAGGCAAAATTGTGAGGCTTATTAGGCCACTTTTTTTCAAATCTTTTGAATTTACGGCGTAACCATCCACAGCAGAATTTGCATGAGGAGGACTGCTAAAACCAGCATGAATATTTGTAGCCAAGATCCTCCCTATGGCATCTTTTGCAGACAGTTTCTCAGTTTCAACGAGACATTTTGAAACCGATTTTAAACGCTCTAGGGCATCATCGACGGGAGTCCAATTCGTTCCTTCAGGTAATGCAAAGCAATCGTTTTTTAAAGGAGGTGGTTTCTTCATTGGCCAACCCCAATTCCTTGACCAAAAATCCAACCTTCTTCACTTATTCTCTCAGAATATTTACTTAGGTCTAAATATGATTGAAACCAAGTGGCTCCAGCAGAACTTAATAATAAATCCGCCATTAATTGCACTTGGCTGGCGTCCTTTATGTTATATTGTTGACCAGGATACAAATCGATTAATTTTTTTTGCGCATGACTGTCAAAGAACATACTTGGATAAATCTCACAGACAACAATTTTATTATTAGCTAGGAATGCTTTTGTGTCGAATGGCCAGAAAGCTATATCCTCACCAAACTCTAATGCTAAACGATATAAATATGGCAAACCTAGCAAGGTCTGTGAGCCTACTGCACCAGTCGTGTAAAGCTTCCAGACTGGTTGTGCGGCAGTAAATTGCTCACATACACGGAATTGTGGCAAATTATGTTCTCTACACTCCGTTCCTTTAGCTGGCAGATTTGGTAGCTTTAGATTGGCAGGACATCCCCAGAATGGGCCAATGCCGCTAAATAGGGAATTTATTTTGTCTGCTACTAAAAATCTATTGTTCGCGTTATTCGTATCGTCTTTGACTTCATCAAAGAACCATTTCCACAGAAGCTTTATATTCTGCCCCCCTACCAAACTTGATAAAAAACCTATCGGAAAACCAAATGAGAAGTCAAAGCCAACTAATTGGCGCTTACCTTTTGCAACATTTTTTTGGAGTTCCCTCGTCAAATATTCGTATGCTGAAAATCGGGTCCTAAAATATTTTGGATGGTGTTTGGTTTCACTCGTGTCTTTTTGGGCAATAAAAATAGAATCTGGAGTCGGCTTCTTGGGGCTTGGTCGCGATCTTGCTGACCAATCTATAGCAAATACATGATCAAACATTTAAATCTAAAAAGCCTGATATGAAATCAGCTATTTCAGAAGTATTATTCAGGTCAAATACAGGTATTTTTAAATCGGTCAGGGATGTATCCGCTGCAACTGCAACGATCGACTCGTCCTCTCTGGCTATAGCACTGGTCCCAGTCTCTTCTCTAAATGCCTCTATTTTAGGATGCCGGTCTCTTTTAAAACCCTCGATGATAACCAAATCAACTTTCTCAACTTTTTTTAATATTTCGGACAATTCTGGTTCATCTTCATCTCTCAATTCGTGCATTATTGCCCATCTATTTTTGGAAACGAGAAGCACTTCTTTAGCTCCAGCGGCCCTATGGCGGTAACTGTCCCGACCAGGATGATCAACATCAAAAGTGTGATGTGCATGCTTTACAGTTGAAACACTCAGCCCTCGAGATATAAATTCACCAACCAGCCGTTCAACAAGTCCTGTTTTTCCAGAGTTTTTCCAACCCGTTACCCCAAATACTTTCATTTCTTTGTCCCTAAAAGTCGCTCTGCCCTTAATAAATCATCAGGCGAATTTACATTGAAGAATGGATCGAATAAACCTTGATCAAATTCAACGCATCTACCACCATGTTGATCAACCCAAAAGACAATTTTTCGCAATCCATCCAGAAGAGCATCCTCTAAATTGTCAGCAAGTGATACCGGCCAAATGCCAAAAGTGGGGTGTCGAAGAACTTTTCCTTTTTCATCTCGTGTAAAAGCTAAAGCTAAAGGATGTTTCATATCAGCAGTAGTATGTATTAACTTTTCAACCAAATCTTCCGGAAAGAACGGCGTATCGGCTGCAACTGAAATTAAACAATCAGCATTTAAATTCTGAGCCCATCGCAACCCAGACAAAATTCCGGCTAATGGTCCCAAAAAGCCTGGTAAAGTGTCCGAAACAATAGGCAGCCCGTAACCTAAAAACTGCGAGTTATCGCCATTGACATTGAGCACAATTTTAGAAGTCTGCGGCTGTAATCGTTGGATCACGTGGTCTAGCATCGACAATCCGTCAATCTTTAACAATGACTTGTGACCTCCACCCATTCGACGGGCCAGACCTCCCGCTAAAATGACTGACGGCGGCCTATTTGTCATCACCGTTCTCGCTGTCAACATCCCAAATAAGGCGATCAGAGCCGGACAGACATGTAAACCTTTGACCTCTCATCCGACCAATAAGCGTCAAATTAACTTTAACTGCAATTTCTGCACCCCATGCTGTAAAGCCTGACCTTGACACCAAGATTGGTATTCCCATTTGAGCAGTTTTAATAACCATCTCAGATGTCAATCTCCCAGTGGTGTAAAGAATCTTATCACTACCACTTACATTATGGGAATCCATCCATCCCGCGATTTTATCAACAGCGTTGTGCCTACCAACATCTTCCATGTAGACCAATGCCTTATTTTCCTGGCATAGAACCGTTCCATGTATTGCGCCAGCTGCCAGGTATAGTGAAGGTGTCCTATTTATTTTGCTGGATAAGTCATAAAGCCAAGAAATCCGCAGCGGGCTTGTGGGAAGCTTTAGGCCCTCCAAACCCTCCATCATATCTCCAAAAACTGTACCTACAGCGCAACCGCTTGTTCTCGTTTTTTTCTTTAGCTTTTCTTCGAAGCTAGTTTCACTTTCAGTTCTTACGACAACCACGGCCAAGTCATCATCATAATCGACAGATATAACCGGGTTCAAGCTATCAAGCATCCCTTGATTCTTAAGGAAACCAACTGCTAAATACTCCGGGTAATCACCAATTGTCATTGCTGTTACGATTTCTTGACTATTTAAATAAATCGTAAGAGGCTTTTCCTCAATAACCTGACTTCTAACAGAATTACCCTGGTGGTCTAAGCCTTCGACGGTTTTGGTCAATTCCACTCCATCTGGATTTGGAGCTATTATATACTCGTCAAGTAATTCTTTTTTCATCAAACCAAATTGTCCAGTTGATCAAAACAATATTTATTAAACTCATTTACAATATTATTCGATTATGAACTCTATATCTTAGAACTCATAGTAAAATCGAAACTAGGTATTTTTACTTAGCAAAACGACCTATTGGCCCAAAGCTATAAACGACACTGCTAATGCATTCACGTCCCAAAACCCAGGAAGGTTAAATATTTATCCATTAACTAAAGCTATAAATATTAAAGCCAAAATGCATACAATAACTGTTTTAGTCGTCCAGTTTATAAAGCCAGCAAATGTTTTTTCCTGAACTTCTGTGTCCATTGACCCATGTTTGTGTTCTGTAGCCATTTTAAATTCCTTCACTCTAGTGTTTTACTTAACTAACTTTAAAATCGTTGTCACCCACGAAGTTAGATAAAAATTGCCGCACTTTATGATAAAGCTTGATATCTAAAGGCACCGTTTTTATCCAAAACTCTAGATACTGTACCTTCTAAGTAAAGGTAATTAACATGTGCAACCGCCTCTACTAAAGCCAAACCATACTCTGACTTTTGGATACTTTTGCCAAACAGAATACTGAAACACTCTTCGGCGGTGTGAGGCTTTTCTAAAAAATTTACCAGACGATTAAGAGCAAGTTCATGATTTTCTACCATTTGCTTCAATCGAAATTTTAAACCAGTAAATGGTAACTTATGACCGGGCAAAGTAAGATGCTTATCTGAGGCAAACGCAGATAGTTTATGACAAGTATCAATCCACTCTTTTACGGGGTTAGCGTTTGGCTCCGTCGCATATACTCCCAAATTAGGACTGATAGAAGAAATAATTTGGTCCCCGGCAATGACAATATCATCTACATTGGACCAAAGCGTTGCATGTTCAGGCGCATGGCCATTTCCAACCCTTACTTTCCAAATACGATTTCCAATCTCAATTTCTTCATTATCTACAATCCGCCGAAACCCGAGCGGAAGGACAGATACGGCATCAGCAAAATTGAAGGGCTTTCCGCTCTTCCGCTCCTCCATAATGTCCGAGCACATTCCCGCCTGCGTCCAGAACTCTATCGTTTCTGGAGGCGGCACCTCTTGCTCATCTAACCGCAGCATACGGGCTGTAAGCCAAGCCGTGCGGGTCATCCATAAAGAAACCTTATATTCTTTTTGAAACCAACCAGCCAACCCTACATGGTCCGGATGGTGATGGGTAACAATTAATCTTTGGACCTTCTTTCCAGCCATAGGCCCAGAAAAAATTTTTTGCCACATTTCTCTCGTTTTGTTAGTCGAAAGGCCTGTGTCGACTACAGTCCATCCATTATTGTCTTCAAGCACATATACATTTACATGATCTAAAGGCTTAGGTAATGGCACACGAAACCAGAAAATTCCGTCAGCGACTTTTAAAGGTTCAGCAAACTCAGGCGGTGCTTCCCAAGGGTAGTGTATAGTCACCTCATGACCCAACTAATTCATCTACAGAGAAATTATAAATTTCGTTAGGATCGCTTTTTGCAGCAACAAGAAAAGAAATTGCCTCTGGTAATATTCTTCTGATATAAAATTCGGCCAATTTAGTCCTAGGACCATTATCGCCTTCAACTACTGCAGCTTTTAAATGATAAAAACCACCCAAAACCCTTGCAAATCCCATAAGAAATGGCATCGCGCCTCCAAAACGCTCCGACACTTCTTTCTTTGAAATTAAATATTCAACGGTTTCACGAAGCGTTTCATTCGCCAACCCCAAAAGTACAGATAAGTCTTTTTTCAATCCCGATAGATTATCAATATATTCTTTAATTTGATTAATAATCGCATATGCGGTTTCACCATTATCCATCATTTTCCTGCCAACCAGATCCATAGCCTGAATCCCATTTGTTCCTTCGTAAATGGCGGTAACCCTCACATCACGACTAAATTGCGCAGCACCCGTTTCTTCAATAAAGCCCATACCACCGTGGATCTGAACTCCTAGGTTCGATATATTGATCCCGATCTCGGTACCAAAAACTTTCGTTATGGGTGTTAAGAACGCAGCTTTGTTAATCCATTCAGGTTCCTCAGTTGCATTTGCCATGTCGATTGCTTTAGCATTTTCTAATTCAATTGATCGAGAAGCAAAAATATCAGCACGCATTGATATTAACATTCGGCGAACGTCAGCATGATCAATTATTGTGCCATGTTTATTTTGAATAGTTGACTTACCTTGCTTGCGGTTCAATGCATACTCAGTGGAGTGCTGAAAAGCTGCTTCAGCAACACCAATACCTTGACCTCCAACACCCAGCCTCGCATTGTTCATCATGGTAAACATAGCCCGCAGACCATCGTTTGGTTCACCGATAATCCAACCAGTGGCGCCCTCGTACTGCATTACCGCAGTGGGACTACCATGGAGCCCCATTTTATGTTCCAAGCTGACCACTTTTAAATTATTAGAAACACCAGCATTTCCCTTGGCATCTGGAAGTTTTTTAGGAACAAGAAATAAAGATATACCCTTAGGCCCAGGTACAGCTTCTGGCAACCTCGCCAATACGAGGTGAATTACATTTTCTGTGAAGTCATTATCCGCCCAAGATATGTAAATCTTTTGTCCAGTTATTGCATAAGTACCATCTCCGTTTGGCTCTGCCTTCGTAGATAACGCTCCTACGTCTGAACCTGCATGAGGTTCTGTTAAATTCATTGTACCACACCATTCGCCCGAAATCAGTTTCGGCAAATATATAGACTTAATTCCCTCGTCGGCATGATTTTCAATTGCCTCAATCTGACCCTGTGTCATCAAGGGGTTTAACTGTAAGGAAAGGCAAGCTGCGGCCATCATTTCATTAACACACGCCGTTAATGTCTGTGGTAGTCCCATTCCGCCAAATTCCGGGGATGCAGAAGTAGAAATCCAGCCACCTTGAGCTACTGCGTGATATCCATCCCCAAAACCAGGCGAGGTCTTAACAACCCCATTACTTAATATCGCTGGCTGTAAATCACCTATCCTGTTCAAAGGTGACAAAACATCGTCGCACATACGCCCCGCCTCAATAAGAATTTGAGAAACTAATTCTGCATTAGCGTCTTTGAACCTTGATGTTTGAATAATTTCTTCATAATCAATAATATTATCTAAGATAAATTTGAATTCAGAAACAGCGGCGCGCGTTGGCATAAAGATCCTCATCAATTAATTAAACGTAATAAGCGTGGGATATTATCAAGTTCAGTGTAAGAATTCTAGGATTGGATCAAGGAAGACGCCACGTCATAAGGAAGCATTTCGTGAAAACTGAAAACCTCGGGTATAGTCAGTCAGACATAGAAAAAGCCGTATCAATTCTGCGGCTAGGTGGACTTGTGGCAATTCCTACAGAAACGGTCTACGGCCTTGCGGCAGATGCTACCAATGATGAAGCAGTTTCAAAGATATTTAAAGCCAAAGGACGACCTGCATTTAATCCATTAATAATTCATGTAAAAAACATCAAAATGGCACAACAATATGTTCAATGGAACGAGGCCGCTGAAATCCTTACAAAGAAATTTTGGCCCGGCCCGCTGACAATTGTTTTACCATCAACAAAAAATTCCCAAATTGCTGAAACAGCCCGTGCGAATCTTCCATCTGTTGCGATAAGAATGCCCAGTCATCCAGTTGCGTTAGAAATTTTACGTCAATTTAATAGGCCATTAGCAGCACCATCCGCAAACCTATCGGGCAAGATAAGTTCTACTTCTATCGACCATGTTTTAAAAAACCTAAATCAAAAAATTGATGCGATTGTTGATGGTGGAAACTCCACAGTGGGTGTTGAAAGCACAATTGTAACACTTACGCGGGTACCTACCATTTTACGAACCGGCTTTATTACACCTGAAGCCGTTTCGAATGCATTAGGCGCAAAAATAGCAAATTATGATAACGAAGGTCCAATTATCGCACCAGGCCAATTGAAATCCCATTATGCTCCAAAGGCTAAGTTGCGTCTTGATGCAATAGATTGGAAGCAAGGAGAAAAAAAGCTAGGATTTGGTGACGTTGAATGTGATATGAATTTATCCAAAGGGAAAAGTCTAACTGAAGCTGCTCAAAACCTATTTAACTTCCTCCACATCCTAGACAGTTCTAATCCGAGAACAATTTCTGTTAGCCCAATTCCAAACGAAGGAATTGGTCTTGCCATTAATGACCGTTTGAAAAGAGCCTCAATACAAGAATGAAAAGTTATAAAAAGAGCTTCAAAATAATACTATGTTTATTTAAGCTTAACCGAGCAATGCAGGTATCTAAGCTCATCTCTATGAAAATATTTAAGTTTGGAATACTCGTTTTTGGGTTTCTTATTTCAAGCTCACTGATTGTTCATGCCAATGGGCTCGTAAGTGCAAAAATTACTGATGGTTGGATCGAAAAAGATCAGAAGCTCATTTTTGGTTTAAAAATTGATTTAAATAAAAACTGGAAAACCTATTGGCGTTTACCAGGAAATGCTGGTTTGGAGCCTTTATTCACCTTTGACAAATCTGAAAATGTACTTGCGGCAAAGATTATTTGGCCTTCACCCATTATTTTTGGTGAAGAGAACTTATCGTCTATTGGTTATAAGGACAGCGTATTACTTCCCCTCGAAGTAACACCAATCGATACTTCGAAACCTATCAAGCTGGAAATACAGGCTAACATTGGACTTTGTGAGGATGTTTGCATTCCAGTTACATTAAACGTTTCTTATTTTGCAACACCAGGTCAAAACCAAGAAAATTACGAGATTTTAGGTGCTATATTATCAGAACCAATTAAATCAGATGATATAGGCTTTAAACTTCCGCACTGTATCATAAAGAACGGTGAACTAATCATGGAATTTAACCAAAAGAACGTTAACACCGGAGTAGAAAATATCGAGCTTTTTGTGATCGAAGTAGGGGGTTCAGTATTTTATATAAACTCAAAAAAGGCATACGTTTTTGATGATCGCATCACAGTCTCGACAAAAAATAGTGTTGAAACCGAGCTGCCTGGAGTTATCTCAAGAGAAACGATAAAGACCACAATTATTGGATCTAATCAATCCATAGAATTCGTAGGATGCTCCGGTTAGGCTCTTTGTCTAGAATTTTTTACTGCAGCAATTGCATTTACCGCATAAAATATAAAAAGAATGGCCAGAACGCCTATTAGATATAGCAGAAAAGCCAAATACATACCGCCAAAATTAAAATTTGAAATGCCTAGCAGTGAAAAATCGACTAATGAATCCCCTATTAGTATTTGTGAACCGACAGTTGCACTGAGCCAGGCCATTATAAAAAACGCTGTAGTATAGAAGCCAAGGCGAATTCTCAAATTTCGAAATTTAAAACTGACGCAAAGCCACAAAAAACCTCTTTAGATCACCTTGCATTGCAACTAATGAGGGAACTACCAATAGCACTAATAACATGCCAAACCCTAAACCATAGACTAAGGTTATTACAGTGGGCCGTAAAAATTGTGCTTGTGAAGAGTTTTCATAAAGCAAAGGAGCCAACCCCAATACAGTTGTTAAAGTGGTGAGAACTACCGGACGCAGCCTGTCCTTAACTGCATCAACAATAGAAGGGACAATCCCTCGATCGCGGGCGTACTCATCAATGCTTGTAATTAAAACGATGGAGTCGTTGATAATTATTCCTGTCATGCCAAGCAAACCAACGACAGAAAACATTGAAAGTGGAACATCCCAAACATAATGACCCCAAATTGCTCCCACAAGCCCAAACGGTATTACTGCCATGACTACAATAGGCCGTGTCCAACTCGCAAAAACCCAGGTCAAAACTAAATAAATTCCGATCAGACATGTAATCAAACCTATGCGCGCTTCATTTAAAAATCGATCCTCCTGCTCCGAAAGACCAGCAAGCTGCCATTCAATCTGATACTTTGAGGCCAAATCGGGCAAAATTTCACTCTCTAAGGTTTCCATGACCTGCTGAGCGGCTTTTGGATCATCTTCAGACACATCTCCCGTCACGGAAACGATCCTTATACCATTTTCACGCCGAACCGTAGAAAAACCTGCCTGCCTATCCACACTCACTAAATCAGCCAGAGGTACATATGATCCATCAGGTGCTCTCAGAAGCATTCTATCCAGGAAATCTGACGTCAGCTCACCTTCAGGTAACTTTACGCTTATCGAAGCGCTCCGAGGTCCGACAGGATAGGTTGCGGCCTCTATACCATTAAGACGGCTCCTTAAAATTGCACCAAGACCATCAATTGTGAAGCCAATTGCTTGCCCCTGAGGGGTTAATTGAAGTATTAGGTCATNGATATTTGTTCCAAAAGAGCCGTACGCGGAACGCGATCACGCAATTCGCCGACAAAGGCAAAACTAGAATACGGTCTCAGATCTGCGTCAATCAGCTCAATACCAATACCCCCTAAAAGATCCTTTGATTTATTCTCAGTACCAGACAATCCACGCCCAGAGTTTCCGCCAACTTCAGCTAACAGGTATTTAACAGGGTTTTTACCATGTTTTTCTTCGTACTCTTTCGCAAGATCTTCTACCGTCTTCTGGAGAGATTTCATCATAGCCAGAGTATCTTCTCGTGTTGCCGTATCAACCATTGCAAAATTACCAGTTACGGATGATTGCTCTGGAGCATTAAAAAAGCGCCAATTTACTTTGCCAGAGATTACCATTGTAACCTGAGATGCCAAGATAGCAATTGCGCCTGCCAATACAACGTATCTAGATGAAATTACCAATCGAGTGAAAGGACCGAAAATCTTTTCTCTGAACCAACCAAAGCCAAAGTTTACAATACGCGATGGCCAGTCATACCAATAATTATTACCAACGTGTTTAAGCGAGTGTGCCATATGATTTGGTAAGATCAGAAAACATTCCACTAGGGAAGCAGCCAATACTGCAACCACAGTGAACGGAATATCTGCAATCAAGTCTCCAAATCTTCCTCCGATTACAACTAATCCGAAAAAAGCAATAATAGTGGTTAAAGTAGCCGCAAAAACAGGTAATGCCATTCGCTTTGCCGCACTTTCAGCCGCCTCATAAGGCTCTAATCCCATGCGGGCTCTATGATCGGCGTGTTCTCCAACAACTATGGCATCGTCTACCACAATTCCTAACGTAATTATTAGAGCAAAGAGTGATATCATATTAATGGTGATCCCCGCGAAGTACATCACGGTAATAGCGGCTAGCATTGCTGTTGGAATACCTGCAGCCACCCAAAATGCTGTTCTAGCATTCAGAAATAAGAATAGTAGTAGAACTACTAATCCTAAACCAGTAAGACCATTTTCCAGAAGCATTTTCAGACGACCAGCAATGTAATCAGCACGCGTCCTAATTAGGTCAACGGTCGTACCAAGGGGTAACGTCTGCTCAAACTTTTTAGCAACTGTTTCTACAGTATGCTGTATATCTATAGCATCACCCTGTTGCGAGCGATCAACACGGATGCCTATAGCTGGGTTGTTTCCAACAAAATATGATCTTTCTCGATCTATTCCGCTCATTTTAACTTCAGCAACGTCAGACAAAAGCAAAGACGAGCCATCCGAATTTAGTCGAAGCACAATATTACCAATGGCCGTCGCGCTGCGTTTTTCAACGCCAGTTCGGACACGTGCATTTGCCCCTGTCACGTCTCCAGCCGGACTTGTGTCTACTTCTTGAGAAATCGCAAGTGCTATCTCTTTCATCGATATGTTATAAAAAATAAGGTTCGCTGACGGCACCTCTACCAGTACTTCGGGCGCAATAGAACCCTGAATTGTAGTTCGAGTTACGCCCTCATCAAATAACCGAGACGTCAGCTCATCTGCAAATAACCCTAATTGATCAACAGCAACTGGGCCCGTAATTATAACATTAGCAACTCTGTCCCGCCAATTACCTCTAATTGTAGTGGGATCGTCAGAATCTGAGGGAAGAACAGTAACTTGATCAATTGCGGTCTCGACATCCGCTTCCGCCCTCGCCATGTCCCACCCCGGCTCAAATTCTAAATTTATTCTCGCATAACCTTCTCTGGATAAACTCGATGCATCAGTAACACCTTCGATTCCAAGCAGTACTGGCTCAAGCAATTGCACGATACCCGCGTCTACATCCTCGGCACCTGCTCCATTCCATCGAACTCCAATAGAAATATCATCTACTATCACATCGGGAAAAAACTGTGCTCTCATATTTGGCAGTGTCAGTAGTCCAGAAATCACCAAAACTACTAATAGTAAGTTAGCTACCGTCTTATGACGTGTAAAATATGACAGGATGCCGCCTGCTCCGATGGGTAAATCACGCACCATATCTTACGTTTAGCCTCCCATTCTACTTTCTATGCGCGCAACGACATCAGCTGGCACTTTGGGTTGCGTGAGCTGCCCAATTATCCTTTCTTTCGCCGATTGAGGAATATATCCATTCGTTTCTATGGCAGAAATCAGCTTTGCTCGCCGTTCTTCAGTCAGCTCGAGCATTTCTACTTCCGCTACTTTATTTTCTTCTCCAGAGCGTATTGGTTTAACTTTAATTCCTGCGCCTAATACTGGTGTACGCTGAGCAACAATTTCTTTCCCAGTCAAGTCTCGGCTCCGAACAATAACCTCATTACCTTGCCGTCTCATTAATTTAACCTGAGCTTCCTCCAAACGTTCATCCTCACCCAAAAGTAAAACGCTATTACTTGCATCAAGTGCAGTTGCCGGCAACGCAACTACCCAATTTAAGGTGGGCTCCTCAACTTTAACCGCCACAAAGTCACCAGGTTTAAATCCCACGGATTTCGTCAACTTAGCATACACTTGGCGGCCCGTTTGACCTTTTGCGACTGAAGCACTGTCACGTATAATTACACCATCGGCTGTCAAACCCTGATCAGTGTTGGTCAAAGCAATAGAAACAGGTGCCTTTATAAGATCTCCATTATCATCTAGCAACCTTGTGTATTGCTGGGTACTGATCTTGAAGGATACTTCTAAAACTTCTGGATCGATTAGCTGTCCTAAGCGCTCATTTGCGGATACAATACCTCCCTTTACGAGGGATACACCGCTCAGCAGCCCAGAATACTCAGCATACAGCACGGTATCTTCTAACTTTCTTTTGGCATCGTTTAGGGCAAGTTCCGCCCTTACCAGGCGCGTTTCAGCTTGAGCACCTCTATTCTTAGCCTGATCAACAGCCGCTTTTCGGGAAAGTACCGCTTGCGTAGCTGCTGAAGCCGCCAACTCAGCATTTTCTAAAGCAGCCGCGGTTCCAACACCACGTTTTAACAAATCTTGCTGTCTTTTAAGAGCACGAAGTCTTAGCTGCTCTTGCTCCTCCGCGGCGGCCAATTCTTCTTTTGAAAAAGACAGATTACGGCCGGATTCTGACACTTCATTTTCTGCATCAATCAAATTATTTTCTGCTAAATCCACTGCCGATTGGTAATTAGAGTCATCTAAGCGTATCAATAATTCCCCACTCGTTATGCTGCCACCTTCAACAAAATTTGTTGACAACTCTTGTATTTGTCCACCCGCCGCCATCCTTAAATCTAATGTTTTTCGACTTTGGATTTCACCAAAAGCATTCAGCGTAGGTTTCATACTAGTAATTTCAGCAGGAACAACTTTTACAGTAAAAGTCCTCTCGCGCACTTTCTGCGCCCTTGGCTCTTTGTTGACACGGTCCTGCACTGCAATTTTTATGGTATTTCCGGCAAGTCCTAACAAACCCAGTGCCAACGAGAATAAAAGAAGACCTATCAGTCCTCTGCCTAAGAACCTCATGACTAAGTCCTATTCAGTTAATTCTAATTAAAATACGGTCTAAAGCAACCAATGGATCACTTACGCCGCATGTGCTCATCCAATCTCGGCATGATTTCAACAAAATTACATGGCCGATGCCTGTAATCAAATTGTTTCTCAATTATGCCGTCCCATGCATCTTTGCAGGCGCCCGGACTTCCAGGAAGAGCGAAAAGATACTTACCACCTGAAACACCTGCGGTAGCACGCGACTGAATCGCGGACGTACCAATTTTCTCTATGCTGATCATTGTGAATAATGTTCCAAACGCCTCAATTTCTTTTTCATAAATCTTTTTGTGCGCTTCAACCGTAACATCTCTGCCTGTCAAACCTGTGCCGCCCGTTGAAAGAATTACATCTATATCATGGCGCTCCACTAATTTTCTCAACTGAATTACTATTTTTGCCTCGTCATCTGTCGTTATCTCTCTTGCATTTACGAAATGACCGGCACCTTTAATTCTTTCTGACAAAACATCTCCAGACTTATCTTCATTTAAAGACCGCGTATCTGAAACTGTTAGAATGGCAAAATTTACAGGAATAAACTCACGTTTCATATCTAACTTTGACATCAAGTAAAAACCTTTTCTCTGAGAGATAATAAGTCAAACCAAGCTTCGCGTTTTGCTACCGGGTTACGTAATAAGTATGCAGGATGTAACATGGGCAGAACAGGAAGTCCAAATGCCTCAGCCCAAATACCTCTGATCTTGGTGATACCTCGACGCCCAATTAGGGACTGACAACTAATGTTGCCCATTGCCACTAACACATTGGGATTAACCAACTCTATGTGCCTTTTTAGAAATGGTACCATCATGTCAATTTCATCTTGAGTTGGCTCACGATTTTCCGGTGGACGCCAAGGCATTACATTCGTGATATATACAGATTTTTCCGCATCTCTTGCTTCTCTGCTTAACCCTATAGAGGATAACATCTTATCCAAAAGCTGCCCAGCGCGTCCTACAAAAGGCTCGCCCTGAAAATCTTCTTCTCGTCCAGGAGCCTCACCAATAATCATTATTTTAGCAGATGGAGAACCGGCCGAAAAAACTGCGTTTCTAGCTCCATATTTTAAATCACAGTGTGGAAAATTCTCAATTGCAGCTTTCAGTTCTGATAAATTTTTTGCATTTGCAGTTACCATAACTGCTTGATCAGTTGGATTATCTGCGATTGTATTTATAGGATTATCTTTCAGCTCAGAAGTTTTTGGACCCAGATTCGCCTCGACCTTGGTTTCGAACCTGTTAATTGGTCTCTCAGAAATAGCCTCTGAAATGCCAAGCTCAGCGTGCCATTCTAAAAGCGCTTTCGCACTTTTTAAGTCAAAAACCGATTCCATCTTTTGAATTTAATCTTAAATAAACTTGATTAAAAGTAATCTATAAATGTCTATGGTAGTTTATGCCTTGTGCTAATCTTTTGATATTACTATTACAGTTTTAAAACTGTTCTGAGAAATAAATGAGCTTTACCCAAAAACACCTACTTGGCATCGAGGGGCTTGCACAGTCGGCTATTTTGGAAATTTTAGATAAAGCAGAGAAGTATGCTGATTTAAACCTGAAGACTCACAAACGCGTGGATGTCTTGGCAGGCCTAACACAAATAAACATGTTTTTTGAAAATTCTACGCGTACTCAGGCATCTTTCGAATTAGCAGGCAAGCGCCTTGGCGCAGATGTAATGAATATGCAAGTACACGGAAGCTCGATCAAAAAAGGCGAAACTTTAGTTGATACGGCATTAACACTCAATGCGATGCGTCCCGACCTTTTGGTAGTGCGCCACCCTCATTCAGGGGCGGTTGATTTGCTATCGCAAAAAGTTAATTGCTCTGTAATCAATGCAGGAGATGGACAGCACGAACACCCAACTCAAGCTTTGCTGGATGCCCTCACCATTAGAAGAGCAAAAGGACGTCTGCATAGATTGAATATCGCAATTTGCGGAGATATCGCACACAGTAGAGTCGCAAGATCAAACCTACTCCTTCTCGGGAAGATGGAAAATAGAATTCGGCTTATCGGTCCACCTACACTAATGCCTTCGCAGATTAGTGAATTTGGCGTAGAAGTATATCACGATATGCATGCGGGACTTAGGGATGTCGACGTCGTTATGATGCTTAGACTCCAAAAAGAGCGAATGGATGGAGGCTTTATTCCATCAGTACGGGAATATTTTCAACGATACGGTTTAGATTACAAAAAGTTATCCCATGCAAAAGACGATGCGATCGTCATGCATCCCGGCCCGATGAATAGAGGCGTGGAAATAGATGGTGATATTGCAGACGATGTAACCAGAAGTGTGATTCAAGAACAAGTTGAAATGGGTGTTGCCGTGCGGATGGCAATTATGGAATTATTATCAAGAAATTACAGTAATAAGCAGAAAAAGTTATTATCATGAGCCTTCTGCTAAAAAACGCTCTTTTAGTTGAACCAGACTTAAATAAAGTGGTGGAAGGCAATTTAGTAATTAGAAATGGACTGATCGATCGTAAAGATTTTGCAGCGGATAACGAAATAGACTGTACCGGCAAATTTGTTGCTCCAGGGATCGTTGACCTCGGCGTGAAAGTTTGTGAACCTGGAGACAGTCATAAAGAAAGTTATGAGAGTGCAGGCAAAGCCGCTGCAGCTGGAGGCGTAACAACAATCATAACTCGCCCAGACACGAAGACTGCAATAGACACTCCAGAAACTTTTGATTTTGTGAAAAAAAAGGGAAATGAAGATTGCATTGTAAACGTTTTTCACATCGCAGCTTTAACAAAAGACAGAAAAGGCCGTGAAATATGTGAAATTGGAATGTTATCAGAGGCAGGAGCTATAGCATTTTCTGATTGTGACAATGTTATTCAAGATAACAAAATATTCTCTCGGGCTTTGAAGTACGCGTCGGCACTAAACGTGTTAGTTATTGGACACCCGCAAGAAAGATCATTGTCACAGGGAGCTGTATTAACAAGTGGAAAGTTTGCAACGTTAAGGGGCCTTCCATCAGTTTCACCAGTAGCAGAACGCATCGCTTTAGAGAGAGATCTCGCGCTGGTTGAAATGACAAACGCAAGATACCACTTCGATCAAATTACTAACATGAATTCTATCGAAGTGCTAAAGCGAGCAAAAAAAAGTGGGTTAGACGTTTCAGCTGGAACATCAATACATCATTTGAGCTTCAATGAGTTAGATATCGCCGATTATAAGACTTTTTTTAAGCTCAAACCTCCTCTGCGTTCCGAAAAAGATAGATTGGCGACTATCGAAGCAGTGAGGGATGGAACCATTGACATAATCTCTTCAATGCATACCCCTCAAGATGAAGAGAGCAAAAGATTACCGTTCGAGGACGCGGCATCGGGAGCGATTGGGCTTGAAACAATTTTACCGGCAGTGCTACGGCTATATCATTCCAAGCAGTTAGAAATGTATCAGATTTTTAATGCTATTTCACTAAACCCTGCTAAACGACTAGGCCTAGCTTCTGGTACCCTTAAACATAAAAATGTTGCAGACTTAATCGTCTTTGATGCTGACAAACCTTTCATTTTAAATCGTGAACTACTACATTCAAAAGTCAAAAATACCCCATTTGACGGTCAAAAGCTTCAAGGTCGAGTGCTACGGACTTTTGTTAAAGGAAAAGAAGTGTTTTCCATATGAACTTTCTACCTATTTATCACGACAACCTACTAACATTAATACTTTCAGTTATAGTCGCTTATTTATTGGGTAGCATTCCATTCGGGCTAATTTGGGCCAAAATTTTTAAATTAGGAAGTTTAAAAGATATCGGTTCGGGGAATATTGGAGCGACAAATGTCCTACGTACTGGGCATAAAATTGCTGCATTTTTGACTCTCCTTTGTGATGCTGGAAAAGGCTTTGTTGCAGTTTTTTGTGCAGAGCTGCTGACCCAAGAATTTACTATACAAGCGGTATGCTTATTTGTTTTCATTGGTCATTGTTTTCCAATTTGGTTGAAATTCAAAGGTGGGAAAGGCGTAGCAACTTACATGGGTATCGTAATTTCTATAAATTTCACTTTTGGAATTATAACCTGCATGATTTGGTTGTTATCCGCAGTAATTTTACGCGTGTCGTCATTATCTGCTTTAATCTCTGCGATATTTGGGCCTTTTATGGTATATTTATTCTTGAAATCAAGCTTTGTTGGGATGTCAATACTACTCACCTGTTTGATCTTTTTCACGCATAGACAGAACATAAGGCGCATTCTTAATGGAACTGAAACACGGATTAATGTTAAGTAAAAGCAACTAGTAATATAAAAATTTGACGAGAAAGCGCAAAACATTAAATCAGAACTTTTTGATGGCAGAACAAAATGCTATTTGGATAAAAAAATAACTACAATTAACTTGGAAAATTCATGCAAACTTTGACCGAACCTAAAATTATAGCTGGAAACTCTAACATGAGTCTTGCATCCGCAATAACACGTAGAATGTCTATGCATCGGGGAAAGTTGCTCGAGGTTGTTGATGCGCGAATAGAACGTTTTAACGACCAAGAAATTTTCATTGAAGTTTATGAAAATGTCCGTGGGGAAGATATGTTTATAGTTCAGTCTACCTCTAATCCGGCAAACGACAATTTAATGGAACTGTTGATTATGGCAGATGCTCTAAAGCGTTCGTCAGCCTCCAGGATCACAGCTGTAATTCCCTACTTTGGATATGCAAGGCAGGATAGGCGATCTAAAGCACGAACTCCTATAAGCGCGAAACTAGTTGCTAATATGCTTGTTCAAGCAGGCATTGAGCGAGTTTTAACAATGGACTTACATGCCGCGCAGATACAGGGCTTCTTCGATATACCGGTTGACAATTTATACGCCTCACCGGTGTTTGCACTAGATATTAAAAGCCAATTTCAGAATATAGCGAATGAAGTCATGATTGTCTCTCCAGATGTAGGTGGAGTAGCTCGAGCAAGAGAGCTAGCAAAAAGAATAAATGCTCCATTATCGATAGTAGACAAACGCAGAGAGCGGCCTGGCGAAGTAGCAGATATGACCGTAATTGGGGACGTTTCTAATAAAAAATGTATTATTGTAGACGATATTTGCGACACCGCGGGTACCCTTTGCAAAGCAGCAGAGGTTCTAATAGATAATGGGGCTAGCGAAGTCCATTCCTACATAACCCATGGGGTTTTATCAGGTCCAGCGGTAGAGCGTATAACGAACTCAGTTATGAAATCTCTGGTTATCTCGGATTCAATAGAAGCCACTAAAGCTGTTAAAGAAGCAAAAAATATTCGGATTGTACCATCCGCGCCCATGTTTGCTCAGGCAATCCTAAATATTTGGTCTGGGACATCTGTATCATCTTTATTTGAAACAGATACATTGGAACCTATTTACGATGGGCTATTTAAATTTACAGATTAAATTGGTTTATTCCATGTTATAAAAAGAAAAGGGCTCAACTAAGTTCCAATTGAGCCCTCAAAAAGTTCATTTTATCAGAGTTAACCTTTTGAAAATTCCGGATAAGCTTCCATTCCCATTTCAGAAACGTCAAGACCGTTCATTTCAGCCTCTTCATCAACTCTAATGCCAAAGAGTGCTTTTAACACATACCAAACGATCGCTGATGTAATGACCACGAACAATCCCACTATTATAATACTATACAGTTGTGTTCCAAATGAAGCATCACTATTGGTTAATGGTACGATTAAGGTTCCCCAAATCCCGGCAATTAAATGCACCGGAATGGCTCCAACAACATCATCAATTTTGAACTTATCAAGAATTGGTACTGATACTACCACAAGGATACCACCAACTGCACCAAATATTATCGCTTGACCTAATGTAGGCGCCAAAGGTTCCGCCGTGATAGAAACGAGCCCTGCAAGTGCACCATTTAGTATCATGGTTAGATCAGGTTTTTTATACATAAGTTGGGTAAGGATAAGTGCAGCAATTGCTCCACCGGCAGCCGCTGCGTTAGTATTTGAAAAGATACGAGATATGTCCGCAACATCACCAATACTACCCATTGCTAGCTGAGATCCGCCATTAAAACCGAACCATCCTAACCAGAGAATAAATACACCCAAAGTAGCCAAAGCAAGATTCGACCCAGGAATTGGATTTACTTTTCCATCTGCAGCATACTTTCCAATTCTTGGTCCAAGAATAATAGCGCCGGTCAGAGCTGCCCAGCCACCAACGGAATGCACGACGGTTGATCCAGCAAAGTCTTGGAAACCCATGCCATCTAAGAAACCCCCACCCCATTTCCAACTTGCTTGAATTGGATAAATTACAGCAGTCAACAAAATAGTGAAAATTAGAAAAGGCCATAGTTTGATACGCTCTGCAAGAGCTCCTGAAACTATGGAGGCAGTAGCCGCACAGAACATTAATTGAAAGAAAAAGTCTGAGCCAGTTGACGCATACCCATAATCATCAGCAGCATCTCGGCCTATGCCAACGGCTTCAAGGATTGCTACACCCCAAACCCCTGACAAAATACCTTCCATTGACCATGTGCCCAATGGGTACATTAAGTTATATCCAAGCAGGTAATAAAATACCGCAGCCAAGGAAAACAAAGCGACGTTTTTTGTTAGCTGCATAGTGACATTTTTTGATCGCACCATACCCGCCTCTAACATAGCAAAGCCAGCCGCCATCCAGAAAACTAAAAAACCTCCCACTAGAAAAAGCAAAGAGTTAAGTATGAAAACTGTGTCTGTAGCTACAAGTGTCGGAGCATCCTCCGCAGCAGCTAATGTCGGAAGACAGCTTATCACTAAAGAGCTGACTGTCCATTTAAAGTATTTATTATTCATCAAATTATCCTCTTATATCGCATCAAGTCCAGTCTCGCCTGTGCGTACTCGAACAGCCTGACCCACATCCAATACAAATATTTTTCCATCACCAATTTTGCCTGTTTTAGCTGTGTTAGTGATTGTTTCTACAACTTGGTCAGCCATTCCGTCGTCAACGACCAACTCCAGCTTTACTTTTGGGACGAAATTAACAGCATATTCCGCTCCTCGGTAAATCTCAGTATGCCCCGACTGTGCACCAAATCCTTTTATCTCCGTCACCATCATACCCTTTACTCCAAGCTCAGTTAGCGACTCGCGAACTTCCTCAAGCTTGAAAGGCTTAATGGTTGCAATGATCAACTTCATTGTGTTTCCTTTCGTATTCATAGACATAAGCGCCTATAGATGGTGTGACCAAAACCCATGGATTGAAGATTTTAAATGCAAACACAGCTCTGTTCTGCCAATAATTCATTATTTGTGCATAAAGAATGCGCAATTAAATGCTTACGCCTATTTTTTGTGCGAAATTAAACTGTGAAATTTTTCCAGTATCAAATAAAAGGTTATCTGGGCAGAGAAGATTCTCATAATAGAGATTTTGTATGGTAAGAAAAAATAGGATCCAGGGGTTAAGACTAAAACGAGGACGCACTCAAAAAATAGTACCAGGCAAAAAAGGCACGGTTCCGCGTAAAGAAGCATACAAAAGCTTGCGTATTAGTACCATTGGTTCTGTCATTCAACTTATAAAGTTTTTTCTGAAATTAATACTTAGCTTTATTTTTGGCTGGATCATTCGAGGAGCCGTCATAACAGCTCTGATTATTTCAATTACAATATTATATTACAAAATTAATATGCCACCACTTAACGAAATGCTTGACGCACGAGCCAAAGGCTCAGTCATCTTGCTTGATAAAAATAAAGAAAACTTTGCCTGGAGAGGGGAACAATTCGGTGAAATTGCTCAAGCTAATAAAATTTCTATACATTTAAAAAACGCTATACTGGCAGTAGAAGATAAGCGATTTTACAGACATTTTGGAATAAGTCCTAGAGGAATAGCCGGCGCTATAAGGATAAATTTAAATGAAGGAAGAGGAGCCCTAACGGGTCATGGAGGCTCAACGATAACTCAGCAAACAGCCAAACTATTATGCCTCGGCATCCCATATAAAGCCAACAACTGGGACTCCGAAGCACAGTATGAGGCAAACTGCCGACAAAGTTCTTTGTGGCGCAAAGTTAAAGAAGCTCTTTTCGCTGTTGCATTAGAATTAGAATTTACCAAAGATGAAATATTAACTTTATATTTAAATAGGGTTTTCCTTGGTGCAGGTTCAAGAGGGTTTCAAGCCGCGTCCCAGCGTTATTTTAATAAGTCGGCTACATCCTTAAACCCAGCCGAAGCAGCGATGCTTGCTGGTCTGTTAGTCGCACCCAGTCGGTATGCGCCTACCAATAACTTGGAAAAATCTCAGAACAGAGCTAATGTCATTTTAGGATTAATGGAGCAGCAAGGCTTTCTAAATGCGAAGTCGGCACAATACTTTAGAGAAAACCCTGCTAAACTCTCGACCAAAGCTTCCCAAAAAGCTGGTGGACATTTTGCAGACTGGGTAATGCAGTCTGCGCCTCACTTTTTTACAAATAATACTACTGAGGATGTCACGATTGAGACAACTTTCGATCCAAAAATTCAACAGGCTGCCGAAGACGTTTTAGAAAATATTTTCAAAGAAAAAGTAGATCCTAAATCTCAAGCTCAAGCAGCTATCGTGGTGATGTCACCAAACGGTGCCGTGAGAGCAATGGTTGGTGGACGTAAACTTCACATTGCGGGGACTTTCAATAGGTCAACACAAGCCCTCCGTCAGCCGGGTTCGGCGTTTAAGCCACTCGTATATGCTACGGCACTTGAGCAAGGATACAAACCCAACGACTTAATTACGGACGAAGCTATTAAGATTGAAATGCCGGGCTCAGGCACCTGGACACCCCAAAATTACGAAAAAAACTTTAATGGCCTTGTTTCTTTAACCGAATCTCTCTCGCAATCTTTAAACATACCTGCTGTTAAGTTAGCACAGCAAATTGGACTGAATAACATCGGCCAAATTTCGATGGACATGGGAATTTATCAAAAAATTTCAACTAATCCAGCAATTGCACTTGGGGTATCTGAAACTACTCTGTTGGAACTAACGAGTGCATATGCAACTTTTTTAAACGATGGAATTAAAGTATCACCATATGGTTTGGAAAAACTTAGTTTAGAAACTGGGGGTAGTTTTTCGAATAGAACTCTATCACCGGAAACCAACCGTATTTTAAAGTCAGAAACGGCACACAGCATTGTATATATGCTTGAAAAGGCTGTATCAAATGGTACCGGCAAAAAGGCAAAATTCTCAAATTGGGAAATTGCTGGGAAAACAGGAACAACTCAAGATGCGCGGGACGCATGGTTTATCGGATTTACGTCTGAATACATCGCCGGTGTTTGGATGGGTTATGACAACAATAAACCGCTTAATGGAGTAACTGGTGGAGGTCTGCCAGCAGAAATCTGGTCATTAATAATGAATAAAATTCACACTGATATCAAACCCCAACCCTTACCAAAGAACAAAAGAAAACTCGCCCTTTTTCCAAATATCATCAACTCTGATTACCAACCACAAATAAGGAAACAAGGAGCGGGCTTCATTGACAAATTATTACTTACTATTTTCGGTGAGGAATAGTAGCTAAAAAGCTTTAAGTTCCCTTATTAGAGCGTCTATCTTTCCTGAATTTCTATCTAAAAGCGCTCCGATTTCCTGGCGCTCTACCAAAAGCATATTAACTCCCTCAATAATAAGATTGAATACAAGCGGCCGACCACTTTGCTCAGATACAAGGAAGTCAACCTCAAAAGGTTCATAAGCAGGCATGTGAGCAATCGTGTTTACAGAATAATACTTTTTTACTTTTGCTACTTCTACGATTTCTATTCTACCTCCGATGAATTCTCTGAAACGTCTACCATACTTAGTAGCAAAGTAAACTGAGAAAGCTTTAGTATAATCCTCTAGCTGAGTAGCAGAGGCAGTTCTGGCATCACGACCTAGAGCATATTTTGCAATTGTGGGCACATCTGCATATTCATTGAAAACTCCTTCGAACGATCTCAACATATGCTCCTCAGTATTACCTGAGTTTATTATTTGATTTATTTCATGGACCGCTAAGTAAACAATTTGGGTTGCTGCATCTTTTTCTGATGCAACCATGAGTTTGGGCCAAAAAACCGCGCCAAGAGATAACGCTAAAAATAAACGGCGACTGTTGATTACAGTCATATACTTACTCGCATGCTTAGTTATATGGATCTATATAGTGCTCAGTTTTGTTGGTTCCAAGTTCGTATCTTCTATTCTGCAGAAAAAACAACCGCGATTGAGCATAACTGTCAGCACTTTCATAGAGGATACTATCAATGCTCTCCCTAAATTGCGAACGGGCAGACAAACCAAAAGCCACAGACGTAGCAGTTGCAGCACTTTTGGCCCCTACTCCAATTAAGCCTACTGGATCCAAAACTAAGTCAACTACCTTGCCGATACCATCGCGCTGATTGGATGGGCCTAACACTAATATTTCTAAATAGGGGCCCTCTCTGAAGCCCCATTTCGCCATAGTTTCCCCAAAATCAGTTTTCTCGCTTGTTAGTCCTAACTGAGAGCTAAAGTCATATATTCCTCCAACGCCAAGCGTGGAATTTACTAAAAATTTCATAGATGATCTTGAAGCGTTCATTAATTCGCCCTGCAGGATATAGTTCATGCTATAACGTGGCAAAGAAAAATTCATGGACATATTGTTTGCGACGGACTGTAGTTTAATGGGAGTAATATCACCATATACCAATGCCATCGGTCGTATGATATTTTTATCTATCGACTTGTTTATCTCATGAGCTTGTCTGTTCGATGCTTCAAATGGGTCTGATATGCCATCCTCTAGAGGAACTCGGCACGCACTCAAAACGACAAAATTCAAAATTAGTAGAAAATTTCTCAAAACAAATCAATTCCCAGATCAGACATAACTCAACGAAATGTCATACTTAATAGCATAAGGTACGGACCGCAAAAACCAAATAACATTTGATTAGATCTAAGAAAGTCTTCTCACCACGTCAATCAGATTGGTGAACTATATATGATAAAAGGCTTTCCTTCTTTTTCTGATAAACTGCCATTGTTGTATGTTAGTAAATATCATAACTTATTTTAAATATAAGGAGCACAAATCATGATGCAGAATGTTGAACAAAATCTTAAAAGTCTTGGGATAGAGCTTCCAACTGCTCCAAGCCCGGCAGCCAACTATGTACCATTTGTTAAGGTGGGGCAATTTTTATACGTTTCTGGACAAATTTCACAAGATGAGAATGGATTGATAACAGGAAAATTGGGTGAAAATATGAATGTCGAACAGGGCGCAAATGCCGCAAAACACTGTGCACTATCATTACTTGCGCAGGTTAAAGCTGCATGCAAAGGCGATTTTACTAGATTGGTACGAGTTGTAAAATTGACTGGTTTTGTTAACTCGACTGCTGATTTCACAGAACAACCTCAAGTCGTAAATGGAGCTTCTAATATCCTCGTAGACATTTTAGGGGATCTGGGGAAACATTCACGATCTGCTGTTTCAGCTGCATCGTTACCACTTGGTGTAGCAGTTGAGATAGAGGGAATCTTTGAGATAAACTGAACTTGACTAAGGTAAGTTTGTGATACCTATTGTCAGACTCATTTAATGACATAATTTTTACGAGACATAAAAATTCGTATCAATAAAACCCTAAGTCTATGCCAAAATCTGAAATAACGATCAAGATTGTAGAGACACTTCTTTCAGTTAATGAAAATGACTGGGATGCTTGCGCAGCATCGGAAGAAATAGATGGCGGGCGTCCGGTTGATCCTTTTACAACCTACAGGTTTTTAAGGGCTCTAGAAGACAGTGGATCTGTTGGTAATTCAAGTGGTTGGCACCCTTACTACATACTTGCTTTTAGAAAAAATGAATTACTTGGCTGTGCCCCAATGTATATTAAAACACATTCGCAAGGCGAATATATTTTTGATCATGCATGGGCAAACGCTTATGAGCGCGCAGGAGGAAAATATTATCCTAAAATTCAGGTGGCCGTTCCTTTTACTCCAGTACCAGGAAAGCGCTTACTCGCGAAAAAAGAAAATCAAGAACAGGCCTTTCCCATACTTATGGAGGGCATAAAAAACTTTGCATCAAAAAATAAACTTTCTTCTGCTCACATAACCTTTTGTAGTTTTGATGAGTTCAAGAAAGGTGAAAGTTTAGGCTTTCTCAAACGTACGAGCAGTCAATTTCACTGGAAAAATGATAATTACAAAAACTTTCAAGATTTCCTAAACGCACTTTCGTCACGTAAAAGAAAAAACATAAAAAAAGAACGCGAAAAAGCTAGAAACTTTGGAGGAACGATCGTTCGATATTCCGGTAACGAAATTACTGGAAAACACTGGGATGCATTTTGGGATTTTTATCAGGACACGGGCAGGAGAAAATGGGGCCAACCTTATTTAACAAGAAGTTTTTTTGATATTGCTGGCGAGAAAATGTCGAATGAACTGCTGTTGGTCTTAGCTGAAATTGATGGAAACCCTATCGCGGGGGCTTTGAATTTTATTGGGATGGATGCGTTGTACGGCAGGTATTGGGGATGCACCGAAAATTATTCCAATTTGCATTTTGAAATTTGCTATTATCAAGCAATTGAGTATGCGATCGAAAACCGCCTATCGCGGGTTGAAGCGGGTGCACAAGGAGACCATAAGTTGGCCAGAGGATATCTGCCAAGTCATACATATTCGCTACACTGGATAAACGATAGTGGCTTTTCTCAAGCCGTTGCACAATACTTGGATGAGGAACGTCGCGCTGTTGGCAGAGAAATGGAAATACTGAGTGATTACGGTCCTTTTAAGGATTTAAATTTGGAGGAAAGAAAATGAATAAACTTACAGCTTCCGATAGAGAAACTATATTGAAAGAATTTTTTGAAAGTGGATGGAAACTGGACAAAAATAGAGATGCAATTAGCAAAGAGTTCCAGTTTAAAAACTTTATCGAGGCATTCTCTTGGATGACAAAAATTGCCTTTTGGGCTGAAAAAATAAATCACCACCCTGAGTGGTTTAATGTTTATCGGACAGTAAACGTGGTATTAACCACACACGACGTTCAAGGTTTAAGTAGCTTAGATCTAGAGCTGGCTGCAAAAATGGATAGCGAAGCTGCCTAGAGCAAGTCTAATAAGGCTTTCCCACCGCTTATATCGCATGTTGATCTAGCCGTCTCCGGCAGAAAAATTTTAACAAACCCATCTTCTGCAAGCATAGCATAACGCTTCGAGCGAGCTAAAAAGCCAACACCAGGAGCGTCAAACTCCATGCCCACTGCCTTTGTAAATTCGCTAAGTGGATCACCCAACATCGTAATTCCTGCAGCCGTAGCACCAGTAATATCTCCCCAAGCTGAAACTACATGTGGATCGTTAACACTAATGCAAATTATTTCATCTATGCCCTTTGAAGAAAATTTGGCGGCAGTCTTGATAATAGATGGCAGATGACCTGTAGAACAAGTCGGGGTAAAAGCTCCCGGCATAGCAAAGATCGCTAGTTTCCGGTTTGTATATAAAGATGAAAGTTTTATTGTTTCCGGTCCATTTCCCCCGATTTTATACAACGTACTGTCTGGTAGCTTTTGACCTATCTCGATTGACATAATCCATCCTGTTTAGTTTAAAGTTCCCCAAAATATATATATAATTCAAATGTTACCCTTTACGATCAAAAGGTGCTCCATGTCAAAAGTTGTTATTGTTGGCGCAGGCCAAGCAGGTTCTGAAGCAGCCACACATCTACGCGGCCAAGGTTTCGATGGAGAAATAACACTCATAGGAGCAGAGAATGTTCTTCCATATCAACGCCCACCATTATCAAAAAAATATGTTGCCGGTGATATGGGAAAAGAAAGATTATACTTAAAACCAGAAGCTTTTTACCATGAAAATAAGATTAAACTTAGGCTTGGGCTTACGGTAAAAAAAATAAATCGGATAAAAAAACTGATAGAAACAGATAGCGTTACTTACGAGTATGATCAATTAATTCTGACAACTGGCTCATTACCCAACCAGTTCCCAGGAAACTTTGGGAAAAACTTATCCGGGATATACTACATTCGAAATCTTGATGATGCAGACAAACTCAAAGAGATATTTGAACCAGGTAAGACTGCCTTGATATTGGGAGGTGGTTATATTGGCTTGGAGGGGGCAGCAGTAGCTAGATTGAAGGATTTAAACGTAATAGTAGTTGAGAAAAGTAAAAGAATTTTGAACCGAGTTGCATGCGAGCAAACTTCAAATTATTTTCGAAAACTTCACCAGGATAATAATGTAAAAATTGTAGAAGGCTACGGTGTAGACCGTTTCACCCATCAGAATGGGAAAATTAATGGGGTATTTATAGAAGACGGCTCTTTTTACGCGGTTGATATAGTTATAGCTGGTATAGGCATTTCACCATGCACCAAATTGGCTGAAGATGCTGGCCTAGAGATTGCAAACGGGATTAAAACAAATAAAAAGGGACAAACTTCAGACCCGTGTATTTGGGCTGCTGGCGACTGTAGTGCTTTTCCATTCGGCGATAAATATATACGCCTAGAAAGTGTTCAAAATGCAATAGATCAATCTCAACTCATTGCTAAAAATATTCTTGGAGCGAATTTGGAATACAAACCAATACCTTGGTTTTGGTCTGATCAGTATGATGTGAAATTGCAGATTGCGGGTCTGAACAACGGTTATAATCAAATAGTTTCACGCATCAATAAAGAAGCTGTCTCTGTGTCAAATTGGTACTATAAAGATGATACCTTTCTTGCAGTTGATGCTATTAATGATAGTCGGGCTTATATGGTGGGCAAACGTTTCCTAGAAGCGGGAAAATCACCCAACAAATTAAAGTTACCAAATCCAGAAATAGATCTTAAAGATCTTTTAACTCAATGAGAGTGATCGGTGGTACTTTG
This sequence comes from Rhodobacteraceae bacterium REDSEA-S34_B6, assembly GCA_001627925.1. Taxonomy (GTDB): domain Bacteria; phylum Pseudomonadota; class Alphaproteobacteria; order Rhodobacterales; family Rhodobacteraceae; genus Salinivivens. Next base: position 31,846 of record LUQC01000014.1, read on the forward strand.
AAAGGCAGGCGCTTGAGTAAAATCAAGGCCGATGGAAACATGGGCACTCTTCGCCCTACGACTGACCGTATTAGAGAGAGCTTATTTAACATACTTTTTGGAGGAAAGTTTGACTTTAAAATAGAGCACACGCGCGTTCTAGATATTTTTGCGGGCACTGGAGCTCTGGGAGTTGAGGCAATTTCACGAGGGGCTAAAACATGTACTTTTATCGAAAAAAATAATGCCTGTTTGCAAATATTAAAAGCAAATATTGACCTCTGTAATATTGAAGAAAAAACAACTATCAAGATATGTGATGCAACAAAAATACCACTGAATTCTGATCAACCTTACGACCTAGTTTTTTTAGACCCTCCTTACCGAAAGTCACTTGGAGAGGTGGCTATAAAATCAGCATTAGAGTCTAATTGGATTAGCAAGAACGCTATTATAATTCTAGAGGAGGGAGAACAAAAGAATTCTCTCGAAGGCTTTAGATTGGAAGATATAAGAAGGTACAGTGATACAATATTACACTTTTTCAAGAGAGTATAGAATTAGTCGTAGGTAGGATGAAATTTATTTTCAGGTGATAAAGTAAAAATTTCTGCACCGTCCTTAGTTACACCAATTGCGTGTTCAAATTGAGCTGATAAAGATTTATCGCGTGTTACCGCAGTCCACTCGTCTGAAAGAACTTTAGTTTCAGGGCGCCCCAAATTCACCATAGGCTCGATTGTAAAGAACATGCCTTCTTCGATACGAGGACCAGTGCCCTCTCTGCCATAATGCAAAACGTTTGGCGGACTATGAAAAACTCGCCCTAGACCGTGGCCACAAAAATCCCGCACGACTGACATTCTGTTTGCTTCTACATATGTTTGGATAGCATGACCAATGTCACCAAAAGTTTTGCCTGGTTTGACCGCATCTATACCTTTGAATAGCGCATCGTGTGTGACCTGAATCAATCTTTCTGCTTTTCGAGAGGGCTGGCCCGCAACATACATTCTAGATGTATCACCATACCAGCCATCTTTTATGACTGTAACATCAATATTTAAGATGTCTCCTTCTTTCAGTATTTTATCACTTGGAATGCCATGGCAAACAACATGGTTTACACTAATACAACTTGCATGCTGGTAGCCCCTATATCCAATTGTACCTGACTCGACATTTTTATCTCTAATCAATTCTTCAATAATCGCATCAATTTTCCCTGTAGTTTGTCCCGGAAAAACTGAAGTCACAATTTCATCGAGAATTTCGGCAGCAACACGGCCAGCAGTATGCATTCCGTCAAAATCTTTTCTGGAATATAAATCTATCCCATCTTTTGACTTGAGCTGCCCCTTTGTTAAATTCAAATAATCACCCTTTATCATGCTGTAATTTATTGGTTCAAAAGCTAGAATTATCTATTAATTCAAGTTTATATCCCAGTTCTATCCCATTAGAAAGAAAGTTTACTCTGTAAGAAACAAATTCTACTCCACTATTTTTGGACAATATAGTTTTGTTAAAGTAGGTTTGATCCAAGTCATCCGCAATTTTAAAGTAATTACAATCTGATCTCTGAACTAAATAAAGAACTATGGCTCTAGTATTAGTATTAACCGTCTTTGATAGTTCTTTTAAATGTTTAGCGCCTCTTGAAGTAACCGTATCTGGAAATTCAGCAATTTTTTCTTGCCTGCATAGGGTGACGCTTTTTACTTCAAGATAACAAGTTTTGGATCCATTACTAAGAAGAAAATCTACTCGAGAGTTAGCTCCATATTTTTGTTCGCGCAATATTATGTCATAATCCAAAATTTCTAAAATTTTACGTTGTAAAAGAGCCTCGTAAACAATTTTATTAGCAATACTGGTATCTACACCAGTGAAATGGCCATTTTCATGGTCAACCAGCTTCCAACTGTATTTTAGCTTTTTTCGGGGATCTTCATTTGGCTCGAGCCAAACTTTTACTCCATGTTTTGCGAGGCCAATCATACTACCGGTATTTGGGCAGTGAGCAGTAACAATCCGTCCGTTTGACAATTCAACATCAGCAAAAAAGCGTTTGTATCTTTTCACTAATCGGCCAGAAACTAAATTTGATTGAAACTGCATTTTTTTTAACTATACAACTTTAAACTGCAAAGGACCATTGATGTTAAATCCCACTGCCGCGATTCTTATCATAGGAGATGAGATACTCTCAGGAAGGACACGAGATTCTAACATGCACTACCTTTCTTGTGAATTAACAAAAATTGGTATTGATTTACAAGAAGCACGATTTATCCCGGATAATGCGGTAAAAATTATCGATGATGTGAGATGTTTAAGTTCTAAATATGACTATGTTTTTACATCAGGCGGTATAGGACCCACACACGATGATATCACAGCGGATTGTATAGCTGCCGCTTTTGAAACGAAAATTAGTATCCGAGAAGACGCATTTAAACTGTTAGAAAACTATTATTCAGAGCAGAATATTGATTTTAATAGTGCCAGGCAACGAATGGCCCGTATACCAAAGGGTGCTAAACTTATTGACAACCCTATTTCAGTTGCTCCCGGTTTTCATTTACATAACGTTTTTGTCATGGCCGGTGTGCCGAACATATTTCAATCAATGGTGCAGAGTATTCTTCCATTAATATTGAATGGTAAACCGGTTTTGAGCAAATCTGTACGGATACCACGCGGGGAGGGCGAGATTGCTGTTGAACTTAGAAAAATTGCCTCTGAACATAAAAGTGTTTCAATAGGCTCGTATCCTTACAATAATAAAGGAAATTTTGGTACTAATATCGTAGTTAGGGGTATCAACAACGAAGAATTAGACAGAGTAGCAGAAAAGTTGAAGTCAAAACTGCTATGAAATTGAATAATAGCTCCCCTATTTTCGAAGTAATTGACCTCACATGGCCAGCTGAAGAATTCCATGAACTTTCAAGATGGAAATTGCGTAAAAGCTTAAAGGGTGGAAAACGCGTTTCGGCCGCCACTTCGACTGAAACACCTGCTATCTCCGATATAGAATTCGCCGAAGATAAAATGACAAGTTGGCGCCAAGAAAAACTATTTATGATAAGGCCAGATCAGAACAATCTTGACGAAGCACTGAAAAACCGTGGCTATCGTTTTATTGATCCAACAAATATTTGGAGCATTTCCTCAAAAACATTGTCATTACAGCAGGTCCCACCAGTGACAGCTTTCTCAATATATCCTCCGCTAGCCATTCAAAGAGAACTATGGATGGCTAACGGTCTTGACCCCTCAAGAATGGAAATAATGGATCGAGTTAAAACACCTAAAACAACAATATTTGGTCGCATTAGTGCAAAGCCAGCCGCGTCTGCATTTGCAGCAGTTGGACATAAAACCGCAATGGTACATGCTTTGGTAGTAGATCTTAAATGCCAACGACAAGGTATGGGGAAATTTGTAATGCAAAAAGTAGGCGATTGGGCTTACCACATGGGTGCTGAAAACGTAGTAGCACTATGTACAAAGGAAAATCAGTCAGCTAATTGTTTTTATAAAAGCCTTGGAATGCATTTGATTGGAGGATACCATTATAGACTATTGAAAACTTGAAAAATTTGATTTTAAATTGATAGAGCTAGTCTGGTACCCTGGTCTATCGCACGCTTGGCATCCAATTCCCCAGCATTTTTAGCGCCGCCGATTAAATAACAGTCGACACCAGAGCTCTTGAGATCATCATAAAGTTCTGAGTTAGATACCTGACCCGCACACAAAACAATCGTGTCAACTTCGAGTAACTCCGGCATTGCTTCCCCATTTTCACGAGAAATATAAAGCCCTTTGTCACTTATTTTGTGGTATGTAACACCAGAGATCATTTCTACTCCTTTCATTTTCAGAGCTGTCCGGTGTATCCATCCTGTAGTCTTACCAAGATTCTTACCCATTTTTTGTGCTTTTCTTTGCAATAGGTAAACTTTTCTTTGCACGGGTTTTCGGGAACTATCCTTGTCTAAAAGACCACCCCTGAATACCTCAGGGTCACCAATGCCCCATTCAGTCATCCATTCTGGCAACGGCTGAAAGTTCCCAGCTTTGCGATTTTTACTAGATAAGAACTCTGCCACATCAAATCCAATACCGCCTGCTCCAATAATCGCAACTTTAGAACCTATGTCTGCCCCTCCTTTTAAAATATCTTTGTAATAATAAACGTGCCGGTGATCGAGGCCATCAATACTGGGTTCGCGTGGATGAACACCCGTTGCGATTATGACCGTATCGAAATCTTCTAATTCTTTCTTCGCCACATCATAATTTAGTTTTATTTCTATTTCAGGAAGTGCTTTGATCATATTTTTATACCAGGTCACCAACCCCCAAAATTCCTCTTTCCCAGGAATCTTTTTGGCCAAGTTGAGTTGGCCTCCTAATTCGTCTTCTTTTTCATAAACTGTGACTTGATGACCGATTTGAGCGGCAGTTATGGCAGCAGACAAGCCTGCTGGGCCTCCGCCAACAATGCCAATATTCTTTGAATCCGACACTATTTTGAGCTCTAATTCTCGTTCAAAACATGCTCTCGGGTTAACCAGGCATGAACTAATTTGTCCTTTGAAGGTGTGATCAAGACATGCTTGGTTACAAGCTATGCACGGCGCTATTAACTGACTCTTTTCTAGACTTGCTTTGTTTACAAACTCCGGATCAGCTAAAAATGGCCGAGCCATACTTACCATATCAGCACTTTTTGATTTTAATACTTCTTCTACTTTTTCTGGAGTATTAATCCTATTCGACGTAATCAATGGTATATCAATTTTTCCCATTAATTTTTTTGTAACCCAAGTAAATGCTGCTGGGGGTACCGACGTGGCAATAGTTGGAATTCGAGCTTCGTGCCATCCTATGCCAGTGTTTATGATGTTAACACCTGCAATCTCAAGTTTTTTTGCCAAAATTACAACTTCTTCATGAGATGAACCATTTGGAATTAAGTCAATCATTGAAAGGCGGAATATTAATAAAAAATGTTCTCCAACTTCAGACCTGATTTTCTTCACAATTTGTAAGGGTAAACGCATTCTGTTTTCATAAGATCCACCCCATGAGTCATCTCGTTTATTAGTATGTTCAACCAAAAACTGGTTAATCAAATAACCCTCAGACCCCATTATCTCAATGCCATCGTAACCAGCGGACTTAGCTAAACGAGCACATTTCACAAAATCAGCAATTTGTTTCTCTATACCCTCCCCATCCAAAGCATTTGGGACAAAAGGTGAAATGGGAGATTTAATTGCAGACGGGGCTACACAATCGGGGCTATAAGCATATCTTCCTGCATGCAAGATTTGCATGGCTATTCTGCCGCCATTTTTATGAACAGCATCGGTCACAATTTTGTGATTATCAGTATCTTCCTCATCCAACATGGCAGCTGCGCCTTTGAATACTGCGCCCTCTTCATTTGGGGCAATACCTCCAGTAATAATGAGCCCAACACCGCCTTTAGCCCGTTCAGAATAAAAGTCAGCTATCCTACCCCAATCCTTTGTTTCCTCCAAATTGGTATGCATCGAACCCATAATCACTCTATTTTTTAAGGTCAGAAAACCAAAATCAATAGGCCTGAACATGTTGGGGTATTTATCACTCATAGAAACTCCTTCAATTTCAGAATTAAGTTATCGAGACCATGTTGTCATGGGGTACGCTGCGTTAAGAACGGGAATTATGGACGCAACTTTGGGCGTATTTTTGATGTCACAAATTTACTTATTTTATTTACTGGTCTCATTTTTGGCTTAACGGAGATATTTGATATTTGATCGTTGATATTCAAATTTAAATCTGACACCTCAACGTTTAATAGATTGTCCGGAGCACTGAAATTACCTATTGATGCACTTAGAATTTCCATCTGGTGAAGATCAGATACATTTTTCTTTCTGGGTGAGAAATATTGGGCTAAAACCACATAGCCTTTCTCGGCTTTTGCTGTGCGCCAAACAGTATCTTGCACAGATTTTGCTGAAAACCGACTATTTTCAACTTTTACCAGATCAGAGCCATCCAAATAATCAGTTTTAATTATTTGCTGATTGTTTGCTAAGTATGAGCGTGTGATTTTTCCGTTTGTACCAGTTTCCATAGGGGCAAAGCTTATACTGACCATACCGCGACCCGTCGTCATCTCGCAGGACGTGTAAATCACGCTCCCAGTATAGGAGTTATTTTTGAAAGGGCCAATGCAATATCCTTCCGGTGCAAGACCAACTGCACCATTTTTAAACTTTACTACATTTTTGCTGTAGGGCACATCAACTGGTTTTGGGAAAAAAGAACCAAGCCCGCTGCACGACGTTATGAACAAACAAGCTATGAAAAGTTGGACTTTAGAAATATTGATAATCATATAAATTTCGCTGGTGTTATAACTTTTGGATATCAACTATTGCTTAGAAAAATGTTTAATTTGTTTAACTTAAAACACCTTATCAATCCTTTTCTAACATTGGAATTGATATCAAAAAAAAGTTTAGTGTCGTTGTTTATTTGCTCTGATAAGAATCGAACCGATTGCATTTTAAGATCCAACATTTTATTAAGTTATACGAACACTCTGTGATTAGGAATGTGAAATGAATTGGATATCAAATTACGTCCGACCCCGCATAAATTCTATCTTTTCTCGTCGCGAAGTGCCGGAAAATCTTTGGTCAAAATGCGATGAATGCGGAACAATGCTCTTTCACAGAGAATTGCAGGATAACTTAAATGTTTGTATCGAGTGCGGTCATCATATGCCAATTACCCCACGCGAACGTTTCAAAAATCTGTTTGATGGGGGTATTTTTGTTGAGACAGATGTACCCGTGCCTATTACCGATCCATTACAATTTAAAGACCAAAAAAAATATCCAGATCGGATGAAAGCGGCGCAGAAAAAGAGCTCTGAAAAAGAGGCTATGTTAGTTGCAGAAGGTGAAATTGGCAGAACTCCGATAGTGGCAGCCGCCCAAGATTTTTCGTTTATGGGAGGATCAATGGGCATGTATGTTGGTAATGCAATAATTACTGCGGCAGAAAGATCAGTTGAATTAAATCGCCCATTAGTTCTTTTCTCTGCAGCAGGGGGCGCTAGAATGCAGGAAGGAATTTTAAGCCTGATGCAGATGCCAAGAACCACTGTTGCAATTCAATTATTGAAAGAGGCCAACTTACCGTACATTGTAGTTCTTACACATCCCACAACGGGAGGAGTAACTGCATCCTATGCAATGCTTGGCGACGTTCAGATTTCGGAGCCTAACGCTCTAATTTGTTTTGCGGGGCCGAGGGTAATCGAACAAACAATTCGGGAAAAACTACCAGAAGGTTTCCAAAGAGCTGAATATCTACTCGATCATGGAATGTTGGACCTTGTTACACCTAGGACTAAAGTAAGAGGTGAATTAATTAAAATTATACGAATGCTTCTGGGTCTAAGTCCAGTAGTTGTTGGAGACTTACCGAAGCCTCCGCAAGATAATCCATCGGAAGAAACCGAAGAAAACTCTGAATGATATCCAAAAGCTCTGACAAGATCCTTAAAAGAATGATGGATCTTCACCCGAAGGTTATTGATTTAACGTTAGATAGAGTTTTCAGCTTACTCGAGGCTCTCAATAGCCCTCACAAAAAACTACCAGCTGTTATTCATATTGCAGGAACAAATGGGAAGGGTAGTACCTTATCAATGATCCGCGCAGGTTTGGAAAGCTCCGGCAGATCTGTACATACGTATACTTCACCACATTTAATACGCTTTAACGAGCGGATTAGGTTAGCAGGTAAATTAATAACAGAAACTGAATTATCCCAGCTTTTGGATGAATGCTACGCAGCAAATGCTGGCAAAGAAATTACTTATTTTGAAATTACTACCTGTGCTGCGATGCTAGCCATGAGCCGAAAAAACGCAGATTATACACTTTTGGAGGTAGGACTTGGAGGACGTTTAGATGCAACTAATGTGGTTGAAAAACCTACTCTTTCAGTCATTACACCAATATCTTTTGACCACGAGCAGTTTCTTGGTAGTTCTATAGAAAAGATAGCATCCGAAAAGGCTGGGATAATTAAAAGAAATACTCCTGCTGTTATCAGCTTACAAAATGAGCAAGCCTTAAAGATTATCGAAGATAGAGCATTCGAATTAAACGCTCCTATTTATTCGTATGGAAAAAACTGGCTGGCTTGGGAAGAAAGAGGCAGATTGATCTATCAAGATGGCCAGGGGTTATTAGACCTACCCTATCCAAATTTAGCGGGTGATCATCAAATAATTAACGCTGGCTGTGCACTTCAAACGTTGAGGCTGCTAGATAATGGACTAATAAAAAACTTTGACAGTGTAACAACCAATGCAAGCTGGCCCGCTAGAATGCAAAAACTTAAGGACGGATTTCTAAACAAGTTGTATCCCTCAGCAGAAATATGGCTTGATGGGGGGCACAACCCCGCAGCAGGAGAAGCGATAGCTGCTCACTTATCAAAATTAAAGCCCCGTCCTACCTATGCAATCTGCGGGATGCTTAATACCAAAGACATAAAAGGCTTTATGAACCCTTTGTCCTCTCAAATTGATAAGTTATTTGGTATTTCAATACCTGAGGAGAATAATACTTTATCCGGTCATGAGACATCACAAGAAGCAGCAAACGTTGGTATGGTATCTAATTCGTGTGACTCATTGGAATCAGCATTTAAATTGATTAAGCAGCATTCAGAAAATCCACGAATAATTATATGTGGATCTCTGTACTTAGCAGGTCATGTACTTGCACTTCAAAAATATGAGATCAATTGACCGAATCACATGCTTGACTGATTCGCATACTTCATGTTTAATGATTCGCATGGGTTAATGAAAAATGCCAATGTAGGTCTTACTACCAACAGAATAAAGGGATCAAATCCATAATAGTTAATTACTCTCCCAAGACGTAGGCATCATACAGGCAAATTATTTTTGGGAGAGTAGTTCAACTTGTACCAAGCCAAGTTTTTGACTGCATCTCTCTCAAGCGACTAGCTGTTCGTCCGAATTCAAAAGAACCTTCACCTTCGGTATACAACATTTCAGGTTCTACAGCAGCGGAACATATGAATCTTATTTTTGATTCATAGGCAGCATCAATAAGAGTAACAAAACGCTTCGCTTCATTGAAATTTGAACGACTGAGCTGGGGGATATTATCAACCATTAGAACTCTCACGGCATCAATAATTGCTAAATAATCGCCCGCGCCTAACATCTGCCCACAAATCTCAAAAAAATCAAACCTAGCAACACCATCTTTATAAAAAGGGAATCTTATTTCCCGACCTTTAAACGTGAGAGTAAACTCGTGGCTAGAATTTCCCGTGAGATTGGACCAAATTAAGTCCATGCAGTCTCTGTTTTCTAAATTTAGAGGGGAGAAATAAACTTTATCACCAGCAATCAAGGTCTGCCGATAATCTTTAACACCAGAGACTTCGAAAACATCAAAGTTCGCCTCAATAAAGCTGATGAAGGGTAAAAATAAATCTCTATTCAATCCATTTTTGTATAAATCAATAGGGGACCTATTAGACGTTATTACTACTGTCATGCCCCCCTTAATGAGTGCTTCAAATAACCTTCCGACTATCATGGCATCAGTGATATCTTTGATTTGTAACTCGTCCAGTGCTAGAACATTTAATTCATCAGTAATTTTTTTTACTACAGGCACCAATGCATCTTTTACTTTACTTTGTCGCGCTAAGTTCAGCGATGATTGGACTTCTTGCATAAAGGAGTGGAAATGCACCCGCCGAACCGCAACTTTAAGAGAGGCCACAAACATATCCATGATCATGGATTTCCCGCAGCCCACGCCTCCCCAAACGTATATTCCTTTTGGGGTGACTGGAGATTTTGAAAACAAAAGTTTTCTTCGTTTTTTTTCAACCGAAATACGTAATGCATCAAACCTGGTTAAGAGCTCTTCCTGCGCCTTCTCTCTTTGGATTTTACCCAAGCTCACATTTTTTATGTATGTATCAACAAGTGACTCCATTATTTGGGTTTACTTGAAGTAGTAATTATCGCAAGGGACAATTTATCAATTAAAACTATTTATACCTAGAGGTGTCGCTAGAAAGCTAAGTATGGTAGCCAAAAATTCAATATTTAACTCGGTATTAATCGTCGGTTGCGTAATAATACTTATAAGCTTCGCAATACGATCCTCTTTTGGCGTATTTCAGATACCGATAGCTGAAGAATTCAATTGGCTGAGGTCTGAGTTCTCTTTAGCTATAGCCATACAGAAT
>LUQC01000014.1:42176-83470 GCA_001627925.1 Rhodobacteraceae bacterium REDSEA-S34_B6
AGAAAAAATTGGTGATCGTCGTGCGATAATTTTAGGAGGATTTACATACGCTTTTGGACTTCTTTTATCATCCGCAGCAGTGACCCCTCAAGCTCATCAAATTTACGAAATTTTAGTTGGTTTCGGTGTTGCCGGCACCGGTTTTGGAGTAATCCTGGCAGTTGTTGGGCGCGCTAGTTCTGAGCAAAATAGATCTATGTCACTAGCAATCGCGACCGCTTCTGGAAGCGCTGGGCAAGTACTTGGCGCACCGATTGGAGAATTGCTTTTAAATTACATGCCATGGCAATCTGTTTTTCTAATATTCTCTATTACTATTTTATCAACCCTACTTTTACTTCCTTTCATGCGAGTTTCTGTAGCGGATACCCAAAGACATGTAACGCAAAGTATGAGGGATCTGGTCGGAAAAGCAGTAGTCGACCCAAGTTACTCAATGATATTTCTAGGATTTTTTAGTTGTGGTTATCAATTAGGTTTCCTCACTGCACACTTTCCAGCTTTTGTTACCGAAATGTGCAACCCAATACTACCTACAACAGCAATATACAATTTAGGAATAACTTCTACCTCTGCGCTAGGTGCTATATCCATTTCGTTAATTGGACTGGCAAATATTGCGGGTACCCTTGGCGCTGGATACCTCGGCAAAACATATTCTAAGAAGTACCTTTTATCATCCATATACTTTGGACGTACTATGGTCTGTACGGTATTTATATTAGCGCCAATCACACCGATATCAGTTGTGTTGTTTTCGCTCCTGATGGGTTCATTGTGGCTTGCTACTGTTCCTCTAACAAGTGGGCTGATTGCTCAAATTTATGGACTGCGTTACATGGGAACGCTTTATGGTATTGTATTTTTTTCACATCAACTTGGAGGCTTCATGGGAATATGGCTTGGAGGCAGACTATATGATGTTTATGGGAACTATAATCTTGTCTGGTGGATAGGGATAGCTGTTGGCGCATTTAGCGCTCTTGTACATTTGCCCATAAGAGAACAGCAGAAATCTTGGGTCTAGCAGTACAAATCGTCATAAACTAAAGGTATTTCAACTTTTTGGATATTTATTTTTTTCCCATGCAGTCAAAATATATTTGGCAACTATCAGATCCAAATGAGCGCCTCCACCATTTTTAAAAAATGTGATCTCATCATTTGATCTGCGTATAAAATTACCAAGTCCATAAAAATCTGCCAAAATATCTTCCCTGGAAATAACATTATTTTTCAATGGAATTTTTAATTCACCAATATGATCCAGGGTCGTATCATAGCTATCAACAAATTTTGTACTTCGGCATAGGGCTAAATCATCAACTTCTCGCATGTCAGGTCTATAGGCACCAATAAGGTCAAGATGCTGACCAGGTATAAGCCATTCCCCTTTGATAATTGGTTGTTTCGACATGGTAGCGCAAGTTATAATGTCAGCACGTTTAACACCCGCCTCCAAGTTTTCTACAGCCACCGCATTACTTTTGTTTTTAACCATATATAATGCTCGTTCATGGGTACGGTTCCACACTAGGAAATTAGCCTTAGGAAAGGCCGCAGAGTAGGCATCAAAAAGGCTCTGCCCTACAGTCCCTGCCCCAACTATCAGAATATTTTTACTATCAGGTCGTGCCAAGCGGAGCGCTGCTGTAATACTATCACCGGCTGTCTTCCATTTTGTAACAAGGTGAAAATCTAGAATTGCTTCTAGGACTCCAGTTTTGTTAGAAAACAAACTTACTGCACCATTTACTTTTGGTATCGAATGCATTGAGTTTTTTGGAAAGATTGTGGCGGACTTAACAGCTAATCCCAGCCCATCAATCCACGCAGAACGAGATAAAAGCGTATCCTCCTCTCTATAGATAAAAGTATCTTGAACTTGCGCCTTGGGCATTTGATGCCCACTCGCAATTGCGTCCACAAGCTCAAGCCAATCCAATAAAGAATTACCCTCGTCATAATTAATATATTCTACATCCATAGCGCTCACCGATCACGACTGACGTTAGTTTCCAAAGAGTGCCTTTGCATGAAAATTCATATGCTCTTCCATAAATGTCGCTATAAAGTAATAGCTGTGATCGTACCCATTATTCATCCGAAAAATAGCATTCATTTTTCTCTCTTTTAAAACCTTGGAAAGACTGTCTATTGACAATAGATCGATATATTCATCGTTAGATCCTGTATCAACTAAAATAGGGCCAGAAAAATTTGTTTGCTGCGCAACGACACTAGCGTCGTAGTTTTCCCATAAGTTTTTATCGCTTCCTAAATAGGCAGAAAATTGCTTGCGACCCCAATCTGACTCCATTGGATTACAAATTGGAGCAAACGCTGATACCGATCTAAATTTAATATTCATTTGAAAAGCGAGTAACAATGCGCCATGCCCGCCCATTGAATGACCCATCACAGACTGCCTCGAAATATCAACATTAAAGTTTTTTTCTATCACACTGGGTAACTCTGAAATAAGATAATCCCACATCTGATAATTTTCTTTCCACGGCGATTGAGTAGCATTAAGATAGAAACCGGCCCCCTGCCCAAGATCATATGAATCATCATCCGGAATATTCTTTCCTCGCGGAGAAGTATCTGGAAAGACTACTGCAATTTTATGAAGTTGCGCAAACTTTTGCATTCCTGCCTTAAGCATCGCATTCTCGTGGGTGCAGGTTAAACCCGATAAAAACCATAAAACCGGTATTTGCGTATTTCTAGGTGCGTTAGGCATAAACACTGCAAAATTCATACTGCACTTCAACGCTCTTGATTTATGTTTATATACGCCTTGTACTCCGTCGAACATTTTATTTTCTGAAACAATATCCATAACTTTTATTGTCGAGACCCACTTTCGTTAAATATACATTCTAATCTACTAATCAGCTTATCTAACTCATAACTACAGAACCAGCGCAATTGTGCACGTAACAGTTAGTGCACTAAAAAGTGTAGAAAGCAATATAGCCGCAGATATACGCTCAGGCACTATTTTATAATGTTGAGCCAACATAAAGGTGTTACCTGCAACTGGCAAAGAGGCCGTTATAACCATTACCGCCGCTGCATATGGCTCAATGTAAAATAGATAGAATGCCATAATACCAACCAAAAACGGATGGGCAAATAATTTGAGAAAGCTCAACCAGAATGCAGATGTTGGATCATCTACTTTTCGAAAAGATAGTGACGCACCAATTGCAAATAATGCACCTGGAGTGGCTGCCTGTCCTAAAATTACCAGAAAATCACTGAAAAATTTTGGTGTTTGAAAATCTAAATAACCCCAGACGAGTCCCAAAGAAAAAGACACAATCATTGGATTTTGAAATAGTCCTTTAACAATAGGTTTTAATAATCCTAGTCCCCATATTCTGTCCCGGGATACCATTATTAAAACAACTATCAGTGTGCCAAAGATTGCGAAATCTGTTGCTAGGATCATCATAACATAGCCAACTGACTGTGGGCCAACTAAGGTGGCCAGGAGAGGGATACCTAAAAACCCAGTATTTCCAATTGTTGCTATTTGAGCATCAAAAACTGACGTTTCAAACTTATTGCCTGAAAAATAACTTGCCGAGATTACAAGAAGATAAAGAAATAACGTTGCAGCCACATAACATCCAACAAATTTCAAATCGAAAATTTTATTAATCTCAAGCTGTGCTGAAAATCGAAAAAGCATCGCAGATAAGGCAAAATAAAAAACAAATTTTGTTATTGCATCCGTTCCACGTTTGCCCAAAAACTTATATTTTCCAGAAAAATAACCGATGGCTACTATTAAAAAAAAAGGTGCCGTTTGTAAGAAAATGCTGATCATATAGAAGGGTTAGCAGCTAATTTAGAGTGGTCAACCAAAATTAGAAAATGTTTCAACTTGATGCATAAATTATTGCTTTAGCCATCAACTACCTAATCAAAATGTGCGCACGAATTACCAGTAATTAGTAAGTTTACAAAAACTTGCAAAATGATAGGCTCCCATAATGAGTAAAGAAAAAATAAATAAGGGACGGAAATATCAACAAGTTATTTCAGGCGCTCGATCTATTTTTTTGAGCGAGGGTTTTGAAGCTGCAAATATGGATGTAATTGCACAAACCGCAAAAGTAAGTAAGGCCACTCTTTATAGTTACTTTCCGGACAAACAGAGCTTATTTATTGAGGTCGCTAAGTCAGAGTGTGAAAGCCAAGCTGACAATGCGCTCAAAATAATTGATCAAACACAAAGTGTTGATAAGGTTTTACATCAAGCAGCAGCTTATACAATTCACTGGCTGGTTTCAGATATAGCACAACAAATTTTTCGAATTTGCGTTTCCGAAATCGAACGATTCCCAATTTTAGGGAAAAGTTTTTATGAAAATGGTCCCTTGATGGGCCAATCTAAACTTATCGAGTATTTCAAATATGCAGAGCAACAAGGTTGTTTGAAAATAAGTGATCTGTACCTGGCAGCAGATCAGTTTACGGAGTTGTGTAAAGCCGACCTTTACACAAAAGCACTATTTGGAATTCAACAAAAATTTACCGATGCCGAGATTAATCGTGTTGCAGATGGCGTTGTGCAAGTTTTTTTGGCTAAATACGGACAGCACTAGTCTATAACTAGTACACGACGACGGATCTGATGCTTTCTCCAGCATGCATCAAATCGAAACCTTTGTTAATTTCTTCAAGCCCAAAAGTGTGAGTAATCATCGGATCGATCTCGATTTTTCCGTCCATATACCAGTCCACAATTTTTGGAACATCTGTGCGACCGCGTGCCCCTCCAAAGGCTGTTCCCTTCCATACTCGACCTGTAACAAGCTGAAATGGGCGAGTAGAAATTTCCGCTCCTGCAGGGGCTACTCCAATTATTATACTTTCACCCCAACCTTTGTGAGCACTTTCTAACGCTGCTCGCATTACCTCAACATTACCAGTGGCATCAAACGTATAATCTGCACCACCTTTCGTTATATTTACTAAATGTTGAACCAGATCCCCAGAAACTTCGTTTGGATTCACATAATCCGTCATACCGAATTTTTTCGCCATTTTTGATTTCTGCGGGTTTAGGTCAACTCCCACAATTTGATCAGCACCTGCTAACCTAAGTCCTTGTATCACGTTAAGGCCAATGCCTCCCAACCCGAAAACAATGGTCCGACTTCCAATTTCAACTTTGGCTGTATTAATAACAGCACCAATTCCAGTCGTTACACCACAACCAATATAGCAAACTTTATCAAACGGTGCCTTTGAATTAATCTTAGCCAAAGCGATCTCAGGTAAAACGGTGAAATTAGAAAAGGTCGAGCAGCCCATATAATGTAGAATTGGAGTACCATCCAACATACTAAACCGAGTAGTTCCGTCTGGCATTAAGCCTCGTCCTTGAGTTTCTCTAATGGCTTGACAAAGATTTGTTTTGGGATGGAGACAATATTCACACTGCCTGCATTCGGGAGTATATAGCGGGATTACATGGTCTCCAACTTTTAGGTCAACAACATCAGGGCCAACTTCTACAACTACACCAGCTCCTTCATGTCCTAGGATAGCCGGGAACAGTCCTTCCGGGTCAGAACCAGACAAAGTAAATTCGTCCGTATGACATATGCCAGTAGCTTTTATCTCCACTAAAACTTCACCAGCCTTGGGCCCTTCAAGGTTGACGTCCATCACTTCCAGCGGTTTTCCAGCTTCTATTGCAACTGCAGCACGAGTTCTCATAATGTCCTCCCATTGTTATTAGTATCCTGCACAGCAAAAAATATTTTGCAATCAGTATAACTCAGGGGCCCTGAAAAATATTGCTGTAAGTACCCATTAAAGCTTAAGCAGCGGACCAAATTGAAAATTAAATTATAACAGGTCTATTTTTTTATCCGATAAGCTTTGTGACATGAACCACAAGATTGGCCTATATTCCCAAGCCCAGCTGCCAGGGTATTTGCAGAATTTGTTTCAAGACCTTCCACCATAAATGCAAAATCATCAGCCTTTTCGACAAAATCTTCCCAATTTTCCCAAATAGCTGGAGAACCTTCTGATAGTGGGTCAGTTTCATTTGATTTAAATTTAACTTCAATATCTGCCGCGGCTAGCAATAGTGTTTGCTTTGCATTTGCTGCACTTTCTTCAGTAAATGGGTCCAATCCACGTGCCATTGCACCAATTTTCGCCATCGTATCTTTAATTACCTTCATCAACTGCATGCGCTGCTTTACAGCATCATTTTTTACACCTTCATATGCAAAAACAGGAAATGCAAGAAAAGCTATTGATGCCAAACATATAATTTTTGTTTTCATTTTTATTCTCCAGTATAAGGAATATAGCTCACTGAATATGAAAAAAAAGTATCAATCTTGATTATTAAACTGGACAATATATCTACTATATAAATAGAACAAAACAAGAACATTTGAGGTTAGAATGTCAAGCCCAAGATACATTTCTTTATGGTTCCCATATTTTGGGGCAGAACGGGTACAACGAATTTTCAAATTCGAAAAAAATCATAAGCTCGCGATAATTGAAAATAATGGTAATACACAAACATTATCTTCCGTATCTTTCGGTGCACATAATTCAGGATTAAATATCGGCCAGCCATTGCAAGATGCAAAAGCCATATGCCCAGAATTAATGACCCGTGTTCGATCTGTAAAATGCGAATTAACTTTTCTACACGCCTTATGTCGTTGGTATACTCAATTCACACCTTGGGTAGCAGCTGACAACTATGACGGAGTGATCCTTAACATTAAAGGTTGTGCACACTTATTTGGTGGTGAAGAAGGAATGCTTGATTTAATTGTATCTCGTACAGAAACATTCGGCTTGACCGTAACAAGTGGAGTGGCTGATACTGTAGGAGGTGCTTGGGCACTAGCTCGCTTTACTCCCAAGCCAACGGAAAGCTACCTTAAAAGTAATTCTATTGATCAAGAAGCTCGCGCAACCCGTAGCCGTGCTACAAAAAAAATACAAATAGACGATACAAAACAGCAAGTGACGCAATTACTTAAAAATAATGCAATACGCATTGCACCAGCGGGAAATACTTATAACTCATTAGCTAAACTTCCAATTGCGTCACTGCGTATTGAAAATAAAATAGTAACTAAATTAAACCAACTTGGCTTAAAATCTGTAAAAGACCTGTTGAAACAACCAAGGGCACCTCTTGCCAGACGCTTTGGCCCTACATTGATTGCTAGATTAGACCAGGCACTAGGACATGTGCCAGAGACAATTTCACTGATTACTGAGAAAAAGCATTTTGGTGTGAGAATAAGCTTTCCAGAACCTATTGGGCTTATTGAGGATATCAAGAACGCTATAGAAAAATTGCTTATTCGTTTATGTAACAAATTAAAAACTGCTGTTTTAGGATTCCAGGAATTAAAAATTGATTTGGGTTTTAGTAATAATGAAACACAATCACTTTTGGTAAGTCTGGCATGTTTCACTAATAATCCTGAACGTATCTTCTCTGTTTTACTGCTCAAATTAGATGAAATTAAACCAAGTTTTGGCATTGATATTATCCGACTTGAAGCAATCAATGTAGGCCCTATCACACAATCTCAATCTATTAATAATTTGGATCTGCATGAAAAGGTAATAAAAAATCAAAATAGCGTACTTAAAAACCTAATAACGCGGCTGGGAACAAAAGTTGGATTAGATGCAATTATCAGACACATACCAGCTCAAAGTCATATACCTGAAAAATCGTGGCAGGTTTTAAATGCAGCATGGTCAAATTATGATATGAAAAGCTGGCCAACTTCAAACCGCAATAGACCTTCATTTTTATGGGCACCGGAAGCATTAGAAGTGCCAAAACATTCAAGACTAGAAGATCATTTTATTTGGCGGAAAAAATTATACCAAGTAAAAACTAAATTGGGACCAGAACGGATTGCACCAGAATGGTGGATAGAAGATAATAATTGGCGAAGTGGAGTGCGTGATTATTGGCAGGTACGATGTAATAATGGAGAATTTTTATGGCTATTTTATGCTCATGGAGCGCAACTACCAGGAGGCTGGTTTTGCCACGGAAAATTTGGATAATGTAACCAAATTAATTTTCTACTTAATCGAGCCAAAAAAATAGCCAATAAACTTATAAAAATGGCATATGCCTATTTACATCCTTATAAAGTAAATATCTGAAAGGTCCTGGTCCTCCTGCATAACATGCCTGGGGGCAAAAAGCTCGAAGCCACAAAAAGTCTCCTGCCTCCACCTCAACCCAGTCTTGATTAAGATGATAAACAGCTTTTCCCTCAAGAATATATATTCCATGTTCCATGACATGTGTTTCCGCAAAAGGAATGACACCACCAGGCTTAAAAGTCACAATATTAACATGCATGTCATGGCGAATATCATCAGGCTCAACAAAGCGCTTAGTAAACCACGTGTTGTTAGAATTAGGCATTTCGATGTCTTCGCATTCATTTTCATTTTTTACGAAAGCTGCAGGACGCTTGATCCCATTGATATCTTTATATAATTTCCGAATCCAATGGAAATTAGTTTCTTCATTAGAATTGCTCCAAATACTCCATTCAGAACCAGCTGGAATATAGGCGTAACTACCACTTTTCAGAATATAGCTTTCACTGTTAATTGTTAATTCAGCTGAACCAGACGTCAAAAAAAGCACTGACTGAACCTTCGAGTTAGCTTCCGGATTGTCACTTCCTCCGTTTGGTTCTAGTTGCACCACATACTGACTAAATGTTTCTGCAAAACCGGTCATTGGCCTGGCGACAACCCACATCCTCATATGCTTCCAAAAAGGAAGAAAACTAGTAACTATATCAGAGAAACAACCACGGGGAATTACTGCATAAGCACTTTTAAATACAGCTCTGTCCGTTAGTAATTTTGATTGCGATGGGAGCCCCCCCGCTGGAGAAACATATGTATTTTTTTTCATATAATTTTTTCTAATTAAACATTTATATATTCAAAACGTGAAAACTTTAACTTAAAGCAATTGTACCCATAATTTATGGACAGTAATAGAAATAACCTATTCAGAGTTTATATTACCACAAAATATTTAAACATAAAAATATCATTCACTAGACATCGAAGGTGTACGAACGCCTAACGAACGCCAACGCTCCAATTCTTTTGGAGCACTTAATGTCATTTTCCGATATATTTGATTATATCTATCTACTCGAAAAAGCTTAACACTTGTTAACACGCCCATCCTACGCAAAAACTTCCGGTCTTCTTCCGCAAGCTCTTCACGGATATTAGTGTCTACTCCAGCCCTCGATACGTACTCCAACAAGTTTTTATCTCTCTTTGATATGCTGTCAGTATCATCAATGCTGCCGCCCAGCTTTTCAATCAAATCACGCTTTGGTGTCGGATCTGCTAAATTACCTGCTGATGCATCAGGTATTGGAAGCTTCGTTAAATTGTTTGGTATTATTAGAGGCTTACTAGGCAATACCGCAAATTCCTCGGGACCTGTCCCAACATCATAAAGGTCCCGAAGTCTCGCATCATCACTGCTACAAGCACTCAATAAAAATAAACTGACTAAGATGCCTGAAATCCTACAGACCATAAAATACCATTCTTAATTTAGTTACAATATTAACGGATGAAACAGCTTCAGTCACTCTCATTCTGTTTGCCTGAAAATATAACCAACCCAAGAGCACCAAAAAATATAAAGATATCTGCTACATTAAACGCAAAAGGGTTGGATATTCCACAACAAGATACATTTAGAAAATCAACAACTGCACCATGAAAAAATCGATCGATAGCATTTCCAGCTGCCCCACCAACCAAAAAACCACAAGCGACTAAGCCAAGTGATCCAAATTTTTCTGAAACCGACCATCTAATCACAACAAAACAAATTAAAAAAGCAATTATGATTAGAACCCAGCGCATGATCTCTGTGCTGTTTGCAAACAAACCAAAGTTTACCCCATAATTCCATGCCATAGTGAATTGTAAATAAGGAGGGAAAACATCGATTATTCCAACGGACGGTAAATCTAAAAGATACAGCATGGTGAGTTTAGAAAGCTGGTCGCACAGTATCGTAATTATCGCAACTTGTAAAATTTTATACATATTACCTCTAATGTTTAAAATGCCTCATTCCAGTGAAAATCATTGCAAGCCCAGCCTCATTTGCCGCATCAATTACTTCATTATCTTTAATTGAACCGCCCGGCTGAATTATGGACGACGCACCTGCTTCAATTGCAGCCTCTAGTCCATCTGCAAATGGGAAAAAGGCATCTGACGCTAATGCAGATCCCTGTGTTGGAAGCTCATCTAAACCCTGAGCTTTAGCCATGTCTTCAGCCTTCTTAGCTGCAATCATACAACTATCTACACGGCTCATCTGTCCAGCCCCAATCCCAACTGTACAAAGATCTTTTGCATATACTATGGCATTTGATTTTACGTGCTTAGCAACTTTCCAGGCAAAAAGCATATCTTGAAACTCGCTATCTGTAGGATTTCTTTGTGTAACAACACGCAAACTATTTTGTGATAAAGGCTTTCTATCTTTATCTTGAACTAAGTAACCACCAGACACATGCCTAATGACTTTTGATTGACACGCCAGATTAGTAGACCTCTCTGCTGTCAATAATCTGAGATTACTTTTCGAAGAGAAGACTTTACGCCCACCTTCCGTTATGCCTGGGGCAATGACGACTTCAGTAAAGACCTTGGTAATTTCTCTCGCAGATTCCTCATCAATGATCTGATTTACAGCAACGATGCCTCCGAAAGCCGAAGTCGTATCACATTGTAAGGCCGCTTTATAAGCCTCAACTAGATTATTTGCCACACCGACGCCACACGGATTAGCATGCTTAATAATAACAGCTGCTGCTCTATCACTTTCCGTGAACTCATTCACTAATTCGAGAGCGGCGTCAGCATCATTTATATTGTTATATGACAACTCTTTACCTTGAACTTGATACGCAGCACCAATGCCACTATTAATATTTTCATCTACGTAAAAAGATGCGCTCTGGTGTGGATTTTCTCCGTACCTCAAATTTTGTGATAAAGCTGCTGAAAATGAGAGGCGCCGAGGTTGTATATGCCCAGCTTGCTCTAACATCCAAGTTGAGACCATAGCATCATAATTGGCAGTTAACGAAAAAGCATTCTGTGACAGTTTTTGCCTGAAGGTATAAGAGGTGCATCCGTTGTTAACATTTAATTCATCAATTAAATCTCCGTAATCTTGGCTATCAACCACTGTGGTAACATACTTAAAGTTCTTTGCGGCCGCTCTAATCATTGCGGGGCCGCCAATATCTATGTTTTCAATACAATGATTATAATCAGCACCGCTCTTAACGGTTTCTGCAAAAGGGTACAGATTCACTATTAATAGATCTATCTCCTTTATTTTATGTGCTTCCATTGCTTCTAAATGTGATTTTTCATCTCTTACAGCAAGCAAACCACCATGCACACTTGGGTGAAGCGTTTTTAAACGCCCATCCATCATTTCAGGGAAACCTGTTAATTCTGACACTTCTTTAACATTAAAGCCCGCATCACGCAGCATAGATGCGCTCCCCCCAGTTGAAACAATTTCAACACTTCTTTCTTTAAGTTCCTGTGCAAGTTCCAAGATGCCTGCTTTATTTGATACAGAGATTAATGCTCGTTTAATTTTTATTAATTTTTCCAACAGAAATACCTATTTTTGTTCGAAAGAACACGTGAGAAAGCAACAATTTAATTTTCAAGTTTCGATATCATAGGATTTTTGTAAAGACCACCTGACTTGCTTTAAAAAATCATTCAACCTTGCCGAAAAAATAACCTGCTGGGCGGGAATTGGTGATGCGTGCCCTTCACTAAAATAATAACTAGGATGAAAACGGGGAGCTAAATCAAAAGCCTCCAAAATCCACGTCCCTGAGTACTTTGAATTCATCTGTACTGTATCATCATCTAAAATTTGCGCCGTTACCTCAGGATGCAAGTGAAACCTCACTTCATACTCTATACCATAAACGGAAATCTCTTTTGATTTGCCAAGAGTTGAAAGTGGCTCGATCTGATCTTGACCGATCAAGCTGTCCCCATTATCCGAAAGTTCTAACTTTCTCTCAAGGATAACTCCATATTTATTAGCATAAGCATTATGAGAGACAGTCAGTGCAGTCCCTCCTGCAACCCTTGATTTGTTTACCGTAACTTCTGTTGGGCCTTGAGTTAAAAAATCTCCCATTGCCGATCCACGAGATAAGCTCTTTAAAAGTTTTGCAGAAGATTTACCTTTTAAACAGAATATAGAATGCGACTGCGTCGCTCTACCCGCCTTGTGCCAGTCCCTGCCAAAATTCACCCCGGAGCCACAATTAACGATAAGCGGCTGTCTACCATGCGTTAGTTCAAATCCTAAAACAGAGGCATGTGATAAATTAGAATACGGAATATTAGGTAACCGACCAGCATCCTGTATGATACTAGTACGCCCTCCCTCCATCCGCGCGTAGCCCATTTTCAAAATTTCTGTCGTTTTCTTTTTGTTTCCAGATAAAAATAAATAACGATCTAGATCTCCTGGGTATTTAACACAACTACCATTAAAACGGCATAAGTTTCCGTCGACATGCCGAAGATGGCGTAAAGCTGGTGCAATGCTATTTATAGTCTCTATATGAGCTTGACTTGGGGTCCAATCAGCCTCATGCAAACCATGAGCAACCCAAACCAGGTACATAAATATTTCTAGTAACTCCTCGGGATTCCTAGACAAAATACCACCATCTTCATCTATTTTATCTCTGCACTCCCTAGAGAGATGCTCCGTCCCAACAGTAATAAAGCGTTCAAATCCGTCTATATATAGACCGCAATATATAACGCCAACAATGGCCTCGAAATTCATGGTCAACTTGTCAGTTTTGTAGAACCGCTTGGATATGAAATTTGCATGCTTATAAATTGACTTAAAATAAGTGGTTATATATTTTTCCGATAATCCATTTAATATTGTATCCTCATGGTGGATAAGTCTTATGAGGCGCCTGCTAGTCAGTCTGGGCGTCCAGCCCGGACCTGAACCTGATCCATATTTTTCGATCCAGCTAAAAACCCACTTCTGGACAATTTCCACAGCCGCTTTATCTCCCCTAGCCGCCAAGTCATCCAACCAGGGGAACCCATGTAATTCCTCATAATTCTCAATACTGGATAACGAATGATCCCATATGACTTTATCGCCAAGTTCAAAAATATTTCCAAAAACAAAGAGTTTTCCATCACAAATTTTGTCTGCAAGTGAGATATTACCAATGGAACGTGGACCGGGTTTAGAAATAAATTGCTCAGATTTGGCAAAATTTTTCACGGTTCTAGCACAAACTAAATGCCCAAGTTTAAAGAAATAATTTCTTATAATCCGTATAAAGATCATAAATTATTACCCCCTAAAATTTAATTCTGAAATTTGACATCGTGCAGTAATCGTCTGGGTCATGGCCATATTAAATTCAGATAATCTAATCGCGAAGATTAAACTTTTACAAGCTTCACAATATAGAATCCATCAATACCGCCTGTCTCAGCCAAGTGAATTGGGAGCAACCTTAATCCGCCCTCCTCAGTCCGGTACTTTTCCAGGAAATCTAACTCTTTAGGCAAATATTTTTCCACTCTTATTTCGTGCTTCTCGTTTAAAAGTTTCCTCACTTGGTGCTCACCCTCCTGCGGAAACAATGAACAGGTGCAATAAACTAATTGAGTAGTCGGCTTCATTAAACTTACTGCATGTTCCAACATGCTATATTGTAAACAAAATAATTTTTTTAGGTCCGCTTGTGATTTGACATAAGGTAAATCTGGGTGACGCCTGACTGTCCCAGTTGCGCTACACGGAGCATCTAAAATGATAATGTCAAAAAAACCCTTAATTTTGAATAAATCAGAAATAACTATATTTGCATTAAGAGACGTTCTAGCTAGGTTCTCCTTTAGTTTTGCGGCTCGAACCTTTGACATATCTACAGCAGTCACATTAGCCCCAGCCGCAGATAACTGCATAGTTTTGCCGCCAGGAGCTGCACACAAATCGAGGGCAGATTTCCCTTTTACGTCATTAAAAAGATGTATAGGGATACTCGCTGAGATATCTTGAACCCACCACTCTCCTTCTTTAAAACCTGGAAGCTCAGATATTTGCCCAGCATTTTCCAATCGCAAACTATGCTTAATGATCTGCTTGCCCTTCAATTCGATTGAAAAACGGTCTATTAGTTCTGGGGTCTTAATGGTTATATCTACAGGCGGACGCTCTAAATGCTGCTTCTCAATTTTATGTGTAATTGAACTACCGTATGCCTGTAAAAGTAGCTGCCGAAACCATTTTGGTAATTTAGGAATATCTAACTTGTTCCAAGAACTCCTATCAACTTTAGATATTTTCCTAAGAACCGCATTCACAAGTCCTTTGTAATTTTTAAGTCGCTTATTCATTCCAACAATAGAAACGTACTCATTTACAATACCATGTGCATCACCATCATCCATAATTTCAACAGTTGCTAATCTAAGAATGTTTAAAATCTTTAAAGTTGGTCTTTTTTTTAACAAAGGAAGTAGCAAAGCATCGGCACGCTCCAAATGCCGTAGCGTGTTAAGCAGCAAGCGTTGTGAACGCGCACGATCGGCGGCATTCAGATTTTGCATGATTAAATTTAAATTTAAATCTGCTAATAAACGCTTCTCACTTAATATATTATCCATCAAAAAACTCGCCTGAAAGCGAGCAGACAGCACTTTTTTTTCAGGCATTAAGTGAATTCCTTGCAATTTAGAAGAGTTTTATATACCCAAGCTTCATTAGAGGGAAGAGATTATGGTAAACCCAAAAAAAATACCCCCAGAAGCAAAACGGGCATTAGAGGAAGCTGAAGAACGTCGAAAATCAATAAAAGACAAACCCGCTCCTAAAAAGGAGTTCGGCGGAAGAGATGGCCCAGAACCAGTTAGATTTGGAGACTGGGAACGGAAAGGTATTGCTATAGATTTTTAATACCACTTTGCGAAAGGTGGCAAACTCATTAGAACGGCATTCGCGTCATGGCCAGTTGCCAGCCCAAACTTTGTTCCGCGATCATATACAAGATTATATTCAGCGTATAAGCCTCTGTGCTCCAGCTGGATATCTTTATCTCTCTCATTAAATTCATTAACCATTCGTTTTTCAAGCAGTGGAAGATATGCTGGCAAGAAAGCTTTGCCAATATCCTTAGTAAGATTGAAGTCTGCTTCCCAATCCCCAGTGTTGCGATCGTCCATGAATATACCACCCACCCCTCGGGCTCGCTTGCGGTGCGGAATGAAAAAATACTCATCAGCCCATTTTTTCAATTTGGGATAGAGTTCAGGGTCGTGCTTATTCAAGTAAGATCGAAGTGTGGAATGAAAATGAAGAGTATCTTCCTCGAATTCAATACAGGGGTTCAAATCTGAACCACCACCAAACCACCATGCATATGGCGTCCAAAACATACGAGTATTCATGTGAACCGCCGGACAATTAGGATTTCTGACGTGAGCAACTAAACTAATACCACTAGCCCAAAATTTTGGATCCTCTCGCATTTCAGGAATTCCCAAACGCTCAGCCATCGACTGTTGCGCGGCTTTATTAAGATTTCCATATACCGTTGAAACGTTGACGCCTACTTTTTCGAAAATACGCCCATTTCGCATTACACTCATTAATCCGCCGCCGGCATCAACACCCAGCTTATCCTCTCGTTTTGTTTCGTTGACTTCAAATTTACCAGCACCGAGCTCCGAAAAAGGTCCTTTAAAATGTGACTGTTCCAACTCTTCAAAAGCAGATACGATATCGTTTCTTAAACTTAAAAACCATTCACTGGCTCTATTTTTTTCAACTTCAGTAATTTGTTTCATATATGCTCTAATTCTTTTGATGCTTACATTAATGAAAAGGTGAAGATACGGGATCCAGAAGACACCGGCCTCCGTCAACTGTGATTATTTGACCGGTTACAAAACCAGAAGCTGGCGCAGCTAAATACTGAACAGTTTCAACTATTTCGGAAGCGGAAGCAATGCGTCCCATTGGTGTATGCGCCTCAATATCCTGTCTAAGCTCATCCGCATCCTTAAGACTATTCTGCAAGCTAGCAGACATAATTGAACCAATAGCCAGAGAATTTACTCTGATACGGCTAGGAGCAAGTGAAACCGCAAGAGAACGTGTCATCTGATCCATTGCAGCCGTAGCTATTGAGTAGCCTAAAAGCCTCGGTTGAGCCAAAGTTGAGGCAATTGATGACAAATTTACAATTGTACCAATAATACCGTCAGCTTCCGTGTCTTCTTCCGACTGTTTGATCATTCTTTTAGCCACATGCTGGGATAGTCTAAAACTATTCAATACGTTTTGTTGCCACATAACAGCAATTGTTTCGTCCTCTAAATCAAGTGGATCTGTAAGCAAAACTTGCCTTGAAGCGTTAATCAGAATATCAACACGCTCGAAAGCATCTATAGTGGCAGAAAGCAAATTAGCTATTGTCAGTCTTTCACGCAAGTCTCCAGAAAAGTAACGTACATTCCCATTCTCACATTCTTCACCTAATTCCTTCTTTAGACTTTTATCATCCATATCAGCGAACATGACGTGCGCACCCTCCTCGGCAAAGTGCTTCGCTATTGCCAAGCCAATACCATTAGCGGCCCCAGTTACTATGGTAGTCTTACCTTCTACAGAAAAGGACATTTCTTCTCCCCTATAAGTTTCGTAAGTTTAGGTTTTTTTTCTCGATACTGCGAGAGGTTTTTCAGCCAGAAATATTTTAAACCTATTATCTCCCCCAATTTCTTTCGAATTACCAAAATATCTGCAAAGTATATTTTCGTAGGGAAGGTGCCTATTTGAAACCATATATAACTTACCATTCCTCAGAAGGTTTTTTGCAGCAGAAATTATAAATCCCTCACCAAGCTCAATGTCTACCTTACCATTTGAGTGGAAAGGGGGATTCATGACAACGAAATCCAAAGGTTTTGGCGCTCTCCATTGCTGAACATCGTCCCAAACGAATTCAACTTTAGATGTATTACAATTTTTTACCGCGCATTCTAATGCCCGTTTTGAGGTATCTATTGCAAAAATATTATCAACTAACTCTAAGTTTTCCAAAAAATTTGTCAGGAAACCCCAACCAGCACCAAAATCAGCACCAGAACCATTTAAATTTTGGGGTAATTGATCTTTCAATAACTTAGACCCTGGATCAACATGATCCGAAGAAAAAACACCTGATAAGGTTACAAACTCATTATTAATTTTATTAAATTTATTAGGGTGCCAAGTTGAAGGCAGATTTCCGCTAGCCGTTCTGTAAACTGCTATTTTGCCATGTGCTTTAGAAAGGTTTACCTCAAAGGAAATTTTTTTTTGGAGTTCTTTTATAATAGAAACAATACCATCGTTTTTGTCTCCATCTATAACGACATATCCTTTGTTAGCAATTGTGGAGCCCAAAAGTATTAACTCTTTCGCAAGCTCTTTCGACTTTGGCAGAAGAATTATCGAAACATCAGTTAAGAAATTTACGTCTGATTTACAGTTGTAGCCTGCATCCGACAGAGGAGAATAAAGTCTTATATCGTCAGTTAAAACAACCGTATTCTTATTGCTGAAGTAATCTAAATCGGTTAAATCTTGTGGGTTGATAAAACAGATTGTTTTATTTAAAGTAAAAAGATCTGGAAGGATATCTTTTAAAACAGATAAACGCTTAACAAACATACATAATTCTTGTTAGTATACCTTGTCAAAATTACTCTTTCTCCATTGTGCATTGTAATGGATGTTGATGGCGCCTAGAAAAATCCATCACCTGAGCAACTTTTGTTTCTGCTATTTCATGACTAAAAATTCCCACAACAGCCATTCCTTTTTTGTGAACTGTCAACATGATCTCAAATGCTTGAGTATGATTCTTACCAAAAAATCGCTCTAAGACTACAACTACAAATTCCATTGGAGTGTAGTCGTCATTTAATAGTAGGACTTTGTACAACGGTGGACGCTTTGTCTTAGTGCGAGTTTCCAGCGCTACACCTTGTTCGCCATCCTGATCAAACTCACCTGACATTTGGTGGGGAACAACCGGCATTTTATCTCAACGTGTTATTATTTATCAATTTGTTATATAATGTAGCTGTGTAACTTGAAAAGACCCTTACAAGCCATACCAAAAATAAATTACAATAATCGGTAAGTCGGTCAATTTATTCAAGAACTTTAATACAATAATATTTATCTAGTATATCGAATGTATATTGCTACCATATATTGTGCTCAAATGCTTTAGTGGGACAAAAAGTAAGTGAAATTAAGACTTTATTTGACAAAGTTCGCTTAATATTGTTGATTGTTCGACAATAATCTGACCAGAAAACTGGCAGAATGAGGCAGGAAATTGGTAGTTAATATTACGAAACGGCTTTTAAAGTCCGCTTGGTTAGGCATATTCATTATACTATTTGTTTCAATGGTAGTGCTAGCATCACAGCCAGCAATGGCAGTCACTTATGCTGCAATGGTTATGGATGCGCGCGATGGTAGCGTTTTACATACTGAAAATGCAGACCAAAGATTACATCCAGCATCATTAACTAAAATGATGACATTATATGTCGCATTTGAAGCAGTTGAGAATGGAGAAATAAGCCTTGATACAAAAGTTAAAATTTCAAAAAAGGCGGCTTCAGAACCACCTTCTAAACTTGGCCTTAAAGCGGGTCAACGTATTAGTCTCAGATATTTAATCAGAGCCGCTGCAATCAAGTCAGCTAATGATGCTGCTACGGCTATTGGAGAAGCAATAGAGGGCAGTGAAGCGGCTTTTGCACGGCGAATGAACCGAACTGCAAAAGCACTTGGCATGAAACGAACAACCTTTAAGAATGCTCACGGTCTCACCCAGCAAGGGCATCTCTCAACTGCCAGGGATATGACAATACTTGGGAGACATGTTTTTTATGATTACCCAGAATATTATCATTTGTTTTCGCGGCGCACAGCTAATGCCGGGATTAAAAAGGTTCGTCATACGAATACCCGCTTTTTAGCAAATTACAGGGGCGCTGATGGTATTAAAACAGGGTTTACGAGTGCCGCTGGCTACACTCTTACCGCGTCTGCTGAGAGGGGAAGCGAAAGAATAATTACAACTGTATTTGGCGGAAGAAGTATTGCTACAAGAAATAGACAAGTGGCAAAATTAATGGACCTAGGTTTCAAGAAAGCACCAACGAATGTCTATTTAAGGAAACCACAGCTACCAAACTACTCATCAACTAACTTGGACGCTAAAAAGATTAAGAGATCTTCTGGAGCAGTTAGAAAAAGTTTAGTCCCTAAACCACGACCGGGTTCAAAATCTGCAATCATAGCATCTGTAGATCTCTCAGATGGGATCGAGAAAACCCTTGAAATGCTAATGGTAGCTTCAGAACAATCAGAAAATGTGGATACGGCACAAATTCACCTTGCAACCCTCGATGTTAAATCTTCTGATACAATATCTTCCTCAGTCACAAAAGAAACAAATATGCTGAAGCCAGCAAGGCTTGTGAGCCATAATTCATCAGATGAACACAAAGTTTGGGGTATAAATGTTGGTCGCTTTGGCACCAGATATGCAGCAGAAAAAATGCTGATCAAAACTGCACTTGCAGAAATGCCAACATTGGGTGGTTCGTTGCGTAAAGTTGTGAAAACACAACTTGGTTTTGAAGCAAACTTTTATGGTGTTTCGCAAGTTATGGCTGAACAAGCCTGTCGCAAGTTAGCTAACCGACAAATAACGTGTGACATAATAAATCCATCTGGATAAATCTAAATGCTGGCTAACATTTACACTAAAGCGATACTAAAAGTTTTTAATGAACCGATTTTAGCAAGTTTTTCGTATAAGCACTTTGTGGATTAGTATAAACTTGCTCTGCCCCACCCGTTTCAACAATATTCCCATCTTTCATAACAATAATACGGTGTGACATTGACCTTATAACTTTCAGGTCGTGGCTTATAAAAATATATGCAATTTTATGTTTTTTTTGTAGAGCCTTAAGCAAATCAACAATTTGAACTTGTACGGTTCTGTCTAAGGCTGAGGTGGGTTCATCCAAAACTACTAATTTTGGCTTCAAAGCCATAGCTCTGGCAATTGCTATGCGTTGTCTTTGACCGCCAGAGAATTCATGGGGATAACGATGCCTTGTTTTAGGATCTAAGCCAACTTCTAACATTGCTTCTGAGACCAAATTTTCGGTGTCTTGCAAAGATGTAGGAAAGTGAACTTTCACACCCTCTAATATTATTTGCTCACAAGTCATTCGAGGCGATAATGACCCATACGGATCTTGAAAAACGATCTGAATATCTTTTCTTAATTTTCTGAGGTCTTTTAGAGATAATTCATTTAAATTCCGACCATTAAAATAAACTGAACCTTCATATTTAATTAAGCGCATCAATGCGAGGGCAAGCGTAGACTTGCCAGATCCACTCTCACCAACGACACCTATAGTCTCTCCCTCTCTAACAGTTAAATTAGCCTCATTAACCGCTTTCACAAAACCTACTGTACGTTTAAGAAGACCTCTTTGGATGGGAAACCAAACCTTCAGGGAGGAAACTTCAGCAACAACATCAGCTTTTTCATCCACCGGATCAGGACTGACCGAAGTATTAGCGAAAAGAAGTTTTCTGGTGTATGGATGGCTTGGTTTTTCGAAAACCTCTGATACCAAACCGTCTTCAACGATTTTTCCATTTTTCATTACACAAACTCGGTTTGCTAATCTTTTTACTAGCCCAAGATCGTTCGTAATAAAAAGAATTCCCATCTCGGTATCTTTTCTCAATTCAACAAGCAAATCTAATATTTGAGACTCAATAGTGACATCCAGCGCCGTTGTTGGCTCATCCGCAATCAAAATTTTTGGGTTATTTGCGAGTGCCATAGCGATCATTACACGCTGACGTTGACCGCCCGATAGCTGGTGGGGGTAAGCACTCAGCCTTTGTCTCGGTCTATCTATACCGACTCGCGTCAACAACTCAAGAATATACTCGCTAATGTTACTAAAATACGCAGCACTATGCAGTTCAACCGCTTCACGCAGTTGCTTTTCAATGGTGTGAAGTGGATTCAAAGATGTCATAGGCTCCTGAAAAATAAAACTGACTTCACTACCACGAACACTTTTGAGTTCTTTATGGCTAATGCCTAGTAATTCAATGCCTTGAAGTTTAATCGAGCCAGAAACATCCGCATTATTTGGCAGCAGCGAAAGTATTGAGAGGGCCGAAACTGATTTACCAGACCCACTTTCTCCAACTAAGGCTACGACTTCTCCCTTGTTAATTTCAAAATCAATCCCATCGACAGCAATAACCTCTGATCCATCACTCTGAAATTTAACCCCAAGATTATTTACAGATAATAGACAGGTCATTTGAAGGTCTTCCTAGGATCAAAAGCGTCGCGAATACCCTCAAAAATAAAAACAAGCAGTGCCAACATTAT
Organism: Rhodobacteraceae bacterium REDSEA-S34_B6; assembly: GCA_001627925.1. Taxonomy (GTDB): domain Bacteria; phylum Pseudomonadota; class Alphaproteobacteria; order Rhodobacterales; family Rhodobacteraceae; genus Salinivivens. Next base: position 63,821 of record LUQC01000014.1, read on the forward strand.
TGCAAATGTAAAAAAAGCAGTAAAGCCTAACCATGGAGCCTGAAGGTTTTGTTTTGCTTGCAAAGTCAACTCTCCCAAAGACGGAGCAGAGGCAGGCAATCCAAAACCCAAAAAATCCAATGAAGCTAGAGTAGCAATTGTCCCAGTAACAATAAAAGGCATTAGAACTACGCCAACCAGACCCATCCAACCGAAAAGAACTGTAAGCAAAACAAGCAACCAAAAACTTCTACCCAAAATAGCAAATAATATTATGATTACGTATAAGGAAGGCACAGCGCCCCAAATCTCTATAAATCTCTGGAAAAACAAATCTGTTCGTCCTCCAAAATATCCTTGAACAGCGCCTGCAAGAATACCCAAAAGACTTGAAGCTATTGTGACTAACAAAGTAAACATTATTGATATACGGAATCCATAAATTACACGAGCCAGAACATCTCTCTTTACATCATCCGTCCCTAATATATTTGATTTACTGGGGGGCAATGGTGCCGCTCCAGGAATATCAACAGATGTGTCAAAAGAGTATGGGATTAAGGGCCAAATAATCCAACCACGATGGAACTCTAAGTTTTCAAACTTATCTAACTTTATAGCATCTACTATATCTTCAGGTTTCTCAAAACAGTCACTAAGACCACCGGAAAGAATTAAGCACTCTACTTCTACCTCTTTGTAAGCTGCCTCTGTTTTAAAATCTCCACCAAACCTAACCTCAGGATAGAATGTAAAGATGGGCATATGTATTTCACCTCTATAACTGACAAAAACTGGCTTATCATTGGCAATAAATTCAGCAAAAAGAGACAGAGTAAATAAACCAGAGAAGATAATCAGTGACCAAAATGCCCTATTGTTGGATCTAAAGCTTCGCCATCTTCGTTTTGTAATTGGTGAGCCTAGCAAACGCTAACCCTCCCTGATTTCAAAATCAATGCGGGGATCTATAAACACGTACATTAAGTCAGAAATTATACCGACCACTAGCCCCATCAGACCAAATATAAAAAGTGTTCCAAATATTACTGGATAATCACGTGCAATAGCAGCCTCGAAACCCATCCTACCGAGACCGTCGAGTGAAAAAATAGTTTCAATTATGAGGGAACCTGTAAAAAAAACACCTATGAAAACAGCCGGAAATCCAGCTATTACAATTAACATAGCGTTACGGAAAACATGCCCGTAAAGTACGCGTTTTTCACTGACACCCTTGGATCTGGCTGTTATCACATAATTCTTCTGAATTTCATCCAAGAAGCTATTCTTTGTCAAAAGAGTTAAGGTTGCAAAAGCTGAAATTGATGATGCTAAAACCGGTAAAGAAATATGCCAAAGATAATCTATAACTTTCGAAAATAGCCCAAGCTCAGAAAAATTTTCAGATGTGAGGCCTCTAAGGGGGAAAATCTGAAAATATGACCCACCAGCAAATAAAACTAACAACAAAATTGCAAACAAGAAGCCTGGAATTGCATACGCAAGAACTATAAGCACACTGGTCCAAGTATCAAATTTAGAACCATCGCGGACGGCTTTTCTGATCCCAAGTGGTATTGACACCATGTAAGCGATCAATGTTGACCAAAGACCTAGTGAGATGGATACCGGCATCTTCTCAATGACCAAGTCAATCACTGATATCGACCTGAAATAACTTTCACCAAAATCCAAGCGGAGATAATTCCACATCATAAACAAAAACCGAGTAAGGGGTGGCTTATCAAAACCAAACTCTTTTTCTAATTCTGCTATGAACTCTGGTGGTAGGCCCCTGGCACCAGTATACTTTTCATCCTGTTCAAAGTTTTGAGCAACTTCGTTACCACCCCCAGCAATACCTTCAAAAACATCGCCATTTCCCTCATAGTTTGCAATTATTTGCTCTATTGGGCCACCTGGTACAAATTGGGTGAGCGCAAAATTTATCACCATAATCCCAAACAAGGTTGGGATTACCAGCAATAAACGACGCATAAGATATGCTGTCATCTTAATTTATTGGCGCAGAAAACCAGCATCTTTTAATGCTTTTGCCTTACCTTCATTGTACCACCAATAGTCCAAGTATCCCAAGTCATAAGGTGCAATTTCTTCTGGATGTTCATACATATCCCAGTAAGCCACGCGATGCTGATCGTTATACCATTGGGGTATCCAAAAATTGTAAGCTCTAAGTGTCCTGTCAAGAGCTTTGACTGCCACTTTTAAATCACTTTTGTTTTCAGCTGCAACCACATGCTCAATAAGCGTATCAACAGCTGAGGATTTCAGACCCATTGAATTAAACACGGAATCATCAGCTGTCTCAGACCCAAAGTACTGTTTCAGCCCGGAGGAGGGTTCATATGACATTGGGAATTGATCAGTTATAATATCGAAGTCATAGTTACGAGTTCGATCTGTATACTGAGCAGGGTCTATTCTATCATATTCAGCATCGATCCCAGCTGCTTTCATATTTTCAACGAAGGGCAGTACGATCCTATCAAATGCGGCGCTGTCCTCAATTATTTCGATTTTCAAAGTATCACCGCTAGCATTTCTACGAAGACCATCTGCACCAACAGGCCAACCAGCATCATCTAATAAAGCATTTGCTTTGCGGAGATTGGATCGGTCCATTGGCTTTGTTCCAGATACCGGAGCCATAATTGCATCCTGCGTGAGTACGCCGCTTGGCAAATCACTTTCCAACGGTGATAAAAGCATCATTTCCTCACTAGAGGGGAGTCCAGTGGCCGCCAAATCTGAATTTTCCCAAAATGAATTAATTCTAGCATATTGCCCGTAGAACAAAGACTCACGGGACCATTCAAAGTTAAATAGATAAGATAAAGCCTTTCTCACCCGAATATCAGAAAATTTTTCCCTTCGGAGATTCATGACAAAGCTTTGCCCGTTTGCTATACCTCCATCCGGCATTAGTTTTTTTACCACATGCCCATCGTTCAATGCTGGAAAATCATATGCGGTAGCCCAACTTTTTGATGAGTTTTCAACCCGCATCGTGTAAGCCCCCGACTTAAATGCTTCAAATGCCGCATTAGTATCCGCAAAATATTCAACTCTGATCTCATCAAAATTTGATCGACCCCTATTTATTGGTAGACTTGCGCCCCAATATTCAGGATTTCGTCGATATTTTACCCAACGATTTATTTCGAAGCTATCTAGAACATACGGACCTGATCCGACTGCTGGCTCCATTCGAGACTCGTCAAGCCGAGCCTGACTTCTTTCAAACCAAGCTTGTGATTTAACCGGCAAACCACCAACGATTGGTATCGCGTCTCTTTTCGATGCTTGGTCTGAAAATATGTACTTGATGGTATAGGGACCAATAACTTCAACGCCTTGAACTATTTCAGCCAGAACAGCCCTGTAGCTAGGCAACCCCTGTTCGAGGAAGAGGTTATAAGTAAATGCTACATCGTCTGCAGTAACAGGAGTTCCATCCGAAAACTGTGCCTCTTTGCGAAGTTTGAAAATTACCCATTTTTGATCTGCCGGGTACTCAATGCTTTCAGCAAGTAGCCCATATGAAGATCCAATTTCATCGCCCGTCTCAACAAGGAGTGACTCGAATGGAGCAGATGATAGAGACGCAGCTCGTCCCTTCCTTGAGTAAGGGTTCATCGAGTCAAAAGTACCAAAACCCCATATTGATATTTCACCACCTTTTGGCGCATTCGGATTCACGTAGTCTAAATGCTGAAAATCATTTGGATATTTCAGCTCTCCAAAAAAATTAAACCCATGTGCTTTTATAGTGTGTTGATCTGCATTCAGAACAGATGCAGTAGATACCAATAACACAAAAAAGATCAAACAAACAAATGCGATCAATCGATTTCTTATTTCAACTAAATAATTTATTTGCAACAATTCTAACATAACAGACCCCTTTTAATAACATATGTAAGATTGAGGCGGATTTTGACCATACTCATGGTGGTTTTTATTGACAGTTATAGTAATTACTTAGCATTAATAATCATGCTACTTTTGTGTCGCCTTTACTTTTCCACACTGTCCAAGTAGGCAATCAAATTCGCTCGGTCATCTGGCTTTTTGAGCCCTGCAAAGCCCATTTTAGTACCGGGCGCGTATGTTTTAGGATTTTCCAAAAATCCATTCAAGCTATCAATATCCCAAACTTCTGCAACCTTTATCAAAGCTCCAGAATAATTATAGTCACTCACAGAGGCAACCTCACGATCAACAATAGCGTAAAGGTGAGGTCCTGTTGCATTTGCACCGTCCTCTAGCTTATGACATGCCTTACATTTACCCCAAACTTTTGCGCCTTTAGATACATCTGCGACTTCCATCAAACCAGCAAAGTCAATTTCTTCTTCGGGTTCATCAACAATTTCTTCTTCCTCAACTTCTATAGCATAGCCATAAGCATGTTTTTCTCCGTGCCCATGACCGCCCACATGATAAAAGCTTTCGGCAGCCCAACTACCAAGGAGATAGATTAAAAGGGCACCACAAAAGCCACCAATTATCTTTGTGAAAGTCATTGTATCAAGCATAACACACGGTCCATTTAAACTAGTTTGGAGCTTTCTATCCTCATCGATACAGGTTATGCAAGATGTTGATCCGCGACGAAACGCCCTTTAGGGCAAATTTTTTGGGGTGAAAGATGAAAACCATAGCTTTTCAAGGCGAACTTGGAGCCTATTCGCATGAAGCGTGTATGTCAGCTCGACCAAATTGCAAGGCATTACCATGTAAATCCTTTGAGGATGTTATTTATGCTGTTAATAACAATGTTGCAGATTTAGCCATGCTACCAGTCGAAAATACTACCTACGGCAGAGTCGCAGATATTCACAGATTACTTCCTGGATCGGGCCTTCACATTATTGATGAAGTATTTACTCGGGTAAGAATAAATTTGTTAGGCTTGCCGGGGAAAAAGCTCGAAGATATCGAAGTAGCTAAAGCGCATCCAGTTCTATTACCACAAGCAGCTTCATTTTTAGACAAAAATAATATCCGCGGGATTAGGGCGATTGATAGCGCAGGCGCAGCCGCCGCCTTAAAAGACTCGAAAGCCAAAGGCCTTGGGGTGTTGGCCAGTAAGTTGGCTGCAGAGATCTATGGGCTTGAAGTACTTGCAGAAGACATCGAAGACTCCGATCATAATACTACGAGATTTCTTCTGATGTCCTCCTACCCAGATAATACCAGGCGTGGTGACACAAAAATGATGACAACGTTCATTTTCCAGGTGCGCAATATTCCGGCGGCTTTGTATAAAGCGATGGGTGGCTTTGCTACAAATGGCGTAAACATGACTAAATTAGAGAGCTACATGGTGGGAGGGACCTTCTCCGCAACTCAATTTTATGCCGACATCGAGGGTCATCCAGATGATACAAATGTCAAACTGGCCTTGGACGAGCTTTCTTATTTTACTCAATCAATAAGTATTCTTGGAGTTTACCCAGCAAGTTCCGAACGAGTATAAGTTCAAATTTTAAATATTAATAAAATACCATTTTTACGTTGTAGGATAGGTCATTTTTATTGCAATGTATCAGCTAGCCAATTCAATAGCAGAAAATGTGCAATTGAACCAGGTCTCGCCGCTTTAAAACTGTCTTCTAGACCTGCCATGGCCATATGCAGATCATGTTTATTGACCCATTTTATATCTTCCATCTCAGAGTGATCTATTGTGATTTCTTTGGACTTTGCTTCCCCATAGCAACCAAACATCAAAGACATTGGGAATGCCCACGGTTGCGAGGCAAGATATTGCACAGCGCCAACATTAATTCCAGATTCTTCAAAAGCCTCTCGGCGAACCGCTGCTTCTAAAGTTTCCCCAGGTTCCATAAACCCTGCGAGTAGAGAATACATACCATCGGGCCATCCGATAGATCTACCCAACAAAACAAAGGGTCCATTTGTGATTAGCATGATAACTACTGGGTCAATGCGTGGAAAAGACGAACTGTTACAATTTTCACAATTTATCTGCCAGCCCGACTCAATAATTGAAACTTTCTGTCCGCATTTTGAGCAGAAGCGAGAGGTATTTTGCCAATGGAAAACAGATTTAGCGGTAGAAGCCAATTCAGCAGACCTAGGTGTTAATAAATGCATGAAGCTTCTTAGCTCCCAAAACGGGAAATCTTTACCTAGAAATTCATGAAATTGTTGAGTTTTATCATAAAACGAGCCATCTATTTCATCTTGGCCAATAGGCTCCCATTCCGAAATATCAGTAGCAAAATACGAAACATCTTTCTTTCTTCCAAGAAAGATTATTTGTTTATTCGAAATTATCTTGTTTGGATATTTCATTAGGGCAAGTTCGCAGGCATTTTTTAAATCAACTGCAAATTTACCGCGCCAATGAATAATAAATAGATCTCCTTCACGAGGCGAAGCTTTTGCAGAGCCGCGAAGCTCACTTGCTCGATTTAACCCAGATCCCCCAAAAGTAACTCTTTCAGCATTTCTCAAATATAAAGATCCTTACCGAAGTATTTGCCTTATCCCTAAAAATCAAAATTGACAGAGTCAACTTGCAACTACACTTTAAAGCCTTTAAATGACTCCCGAGGGGTTGATGCGGGCGTATACCTCGCCAACCCGGTCAGGTCCGGAAGGAAGCAGCCGTAACGAGTTTTATTCGGGTCGTTATCAATCTCTCACCTTTTTTTTATCAAAATCACCTAAAGATTTTCTAATTTTGCAGCTTTACTTGAAAGCCCAAAACTTTTGTTGTTCAGTTTCGATTGCGCAAGGTCGAAACTCTCGTAAACGCTCCAAAGCACCTTCAGAACTCCAACCCATTTCTAGAAGTAACCGCAGCAAAAACATGCCAGATCTTCCGCACCCACCCATACAATTGAAAATTATACCCCCACCACTGAGTACAGTTCTTTTTAACATTGGCATCATAGAATTCCATTCTTTTTCACGCAGTGCATCTGGTATCTGATAGTCATCTACCGCTATTTGAAACCATTTAATTCCTAATGTATGTAATTTTTCAGGCAAGCTGGCCGCTGAACAGTTAATCATCTCATATTTGGTTGCACATGTTACAACGACTGTAGGCATTGCATTAACCAATTGCAAAAAGTCCTCATCAAATGAAGAGTACTTTCCCGGCATTGGACATAAGCCAACGAAACCATTTTCAAATTCTATTTTGACTACCTCAAACACTGACTTCTATAATGCTATTTCAATTTGCCATTTAGAATAGTAAATAATGCAGTATACTAACACTAGTAAATATTCTGTATGTCTACTGGGGACCTATTGATGACTGAAATAACCGAAATGAACCTATATAAAGTCCTTGCTCGAAAATACCGCCCAGAGACATTTAAAGATTTGGTTGGCCAAGCGGCAATGGTTCAAACTCTTCAAAACGCTTTTGATGCTGATAGGATTGCACAAGCGTTCATTTTAACTGGCATAAGGGGTACGGGGAAAACGACCACAGCGAGAATAATTGCCAAAGGGTTAAATTGTATCGGTTTAGATCAAAACGGTGGGCCCACAATAGAGCCTTGTGGGAAATGTTCGAATTGTACTGCAATTATTAAAGGCAACCATGTTGATGTAATGGAAATGGACGCCGCAAGTCGAACTAGTGTTGATGACATAAGAGAAATAATAGAAAGTATTTATTACAAAGCTTCCTCAGGCCGCTTCAAGGTATACATAATCGACGAAGTTCATATGTTGTCTAATAGCGCATTTAATGCACTGTTAAAAACACTGGAAGAGCCACCAGAACACGTAAAGTTTATTTTCGCAACAACCGAAATCCGGAAAGTGCCTGTAACAGTCCTATCCCGTTGCCAAAGATTTGATCTTAGAAGAATAGAGCCAGAAGACATGACGGCACTGCTTCAGAAAATTGCAGGATCGGAAGGTGTTAACGTCTCTGAGGATGCTCTGCGAATGATAACCAGAGCTGCGGAAGGTTCCGCAAGAGATGCAACATCTCTTTTAGACCAAGCGATAAGCCACGGTGGTGGCAGTAGCGATGCAAAGCATGTCAGAGCGATGCTAGGAATTGCAGACCGTGGCAGAGTATTGGACCTTTTCGAAATGATAATGCAGGGCGATGCAGCATCTGCCCTAAATGAACTTGGTTCACAATATTCAGATGGAGCAGATCCAATTGTAATTCTTAAAGATTTAGCAGAAATCACACATTGGATATCAGTTGCGAAGATAACGCCAGATATAAATGAAGACCCTACAGTAACGCCTGATGAGCGAATGCGCGGCATAGAATTTTCAAAACTTTTATCTATGCGTGTGCTCACGAGAATGTGGCAAATGCTTATTAAATCTCTTGATGAAATTGCTATTGCCCCAAGCCCGCTAATGGCCGCAGAAATGATAATTATACGACTCACACATGCGGCCGACTTACCTCCGACAGAAGATTTAATCAAGAAAATTGAGAGTAAATTGCAGGGGGCTAACAAAGAAAAAAATTTAGAAACACCATCAAAAAATATGGGTACGCGGGCGATTAGTCACGAGATTTTTCAACCCAAACAGAATAACGCGTCCAACTTAAAAGTTGCTCCGGCTGCTGATGAAGGTATTGGGATAGTCAGTTATACTAAATTCGAGGATATTCTAGAGTTAGTAAAACAAAATAGAGATGTTAAATTGCTCGTTGATATCGAAAATGGTTTGCGCTTGGTCACCTATCGTCCAGGATATATAGAGTTTACGCCAACGGAATTTGCTCCTGCTAACTTAGCCCAGAGATTAAGCAATCGACTCAAAGAATGGACAGGAAGCCGCTGGGCTGTAAGCGTTGTCCAGAATGGTGAAGCAGAGACAATTTTTGAAAAAAAAGAAAAAGATGCGAAAGAATTAGAAACTGAGGCATACGCTCATCCTTTTGTAAAAGAAGTGCTGGTTCAATTTCCTGCTGCTCGGATTGTTAATGTAATTTCAAAGAAAAAATTAGAGCAAGAGGCAGCCATTCAGGCACTTGAAGAAGTTGACAGTGAGTGGGATCCATTTGAAGAAGATTAAAACAGAATTTATTGAAAGGTTTTAAAATGTTTAAGGGACTAGGTGGACTTGGAGACATGGGCAAAATGATGAAAGCAGCCCAAGAAACGCAAGAAAAAATGGCTCGTATGCAAGAAGATTTGGCTCTCATTGAAGTAATAGGAGAGTCTGGAGCTGGTCTAGTTAAAGCGACAGCGACAGCAAAAGGCGAGTTAACGGGCTTAGAAATTGATCCATCAATTTTTAATGGCGATGATAAAGAAATTGTAGAAGACCTCATTTTGGCCGCAATAAAGGATGCACAAGCAAAAGCATCTTATAGATCAAAAAAAGAATTGGAGAAAATAACCGAAGCATTGGGGCTTCCAGCTGGAATGAAATTACCATTTTAGCTTCAATAAAATCCCCTATATTTGTCTGAGGAAACCATTGAGCACTTCAAGAACACGAGAAATTGAGATTTTGATAGATCTTGTCGCCAAATTGCCTGGATTAGGCCCTCGATCTGCCAGGCGCGCTGTTTTGCATCTGATCCGCAAAAAAAGTAGTCTATTCACTCCCCTATCGAAACAGATGGCAAAGGTTGCTGAGCAAGCCCGAGAGTGTCTCAATTGTGGTAACATTGGGACCGCAAATATATGTGAGCTTTGTGAAGATCAAAAGCGAAATAACGGCCAAATTTGCGTTGTTGAAGATGTTTCGGATCTATGGGCTATGGAGAGAACATCAGTTTTTAAGGGCCAATATCACGTTCTTGGCGGAACTTTATCAGCGTTGGATGGTATCGGGCCTGAAGAATTAAAAATTCCAAAACTAATAAAACGCGTTGATAATGAAGAAGTCCATGAAGTTATTTTAGCTTTGAATGCCACGCTTGAGGGACAAACCACGGCTCATTATATCGCTGAACAGATCGAAAATAGGGTTTCAGTAACCTCACTGGCCCGTGGAGTTCCTATGGGAGGTGAGTTAGATTATTTGGATGAGGGGACTATCTCAGCCGCTTTAAACGCTCGAGCTAAAATATGATCCTTAACAGGCTAATACTGATTTACTTATCGTTATCAGCATCAGTTCCTTCCTCTGGTAAATTAAAAAAACTGTCTGCATCCCTGTAGTCCTGGCCCTCGTCAGATTGAACTTGAGTATTAGGACTATTTACGGGAAGGTCTCCCTCAGCATTAAATGGGTTAGATGCTTTTTCTTCCACATCCATCTCTAGAGATTTTTCGGTGCTAACCAATTTTCTTCGATCCTCATCATTCATAACATCATCAGCAGCAACTTTCTTATCCGCTGCTTTTTGAACTGCTGCATCTAGTTCTGATTGTTTACACAAACCCAAGGCAACTGGATCTATTGGTTGAATATTTGAAATATTCCAATGAGTGCGTGTTCGAATGGCTTGAATAGTTGGCTTCGTTGTTCCAATTAACTTGCTGATCTGCCCATCGGATAGTTCAGGATGAAACTTGACGAGCCAGTATATTGATGCAGGCCTATCCTGTCGTTTTGAAAGTGGAGTATACCTAGGACCACGGCGCTTTTCCTCTCCAACTGCAGCTGGATTAAATTTTAGTTTTAGTTTGTGTAAAGGATCTCCCTCACCTTTCTTGATTTCATCCAAGTCTAACTGATTGTTTGCAACAGGATCAAAACCTTTAACACCTAATGCTACGTCGCCATCTGCAATTCCCTGGATCTCAAGTTCATGCATACTCACAAAGTCGCCAATTTGCTTAAATGAAAGGGTTGTATTGTCAACCAACCATACAGCAGTAGCCCGCGCCATAAGGGGTTTTACCATTGTGTTTTACTCCTTTAAAAACCCATCACTAGGTTTGTTTTATGTTACCATTTTGGGAAACTTTGATGTTTGTATAACCTACGATTTAAGAATTTAAAAGGGATAATAAAAACTAGCTATCTTGGTGATAACTAAATACTTACTTTTGTAATATATCAAAACACGTTGGCGGACCGATATATCAAATAAACGCCACCGATACACAGCAGAATAAGTGTGACCACGCGAAATTTATCTTGATTTAAATAACGTTGGATGCCGACTCCAAATATCATACCGATCATGGCAGGTAAAACCATAAAAGTTGACAGAATTCCTGTATCTTTATTAAAAACGCCCGTGTACAAATGTGCAAACAATAAAAAAAATGAGCTTAAGGCAAAGGTCAAGCCTTGCACCAATATCTGTCTTTTCTTTGACGTACCAATTGACGTCAAGTAAAGAACAGTTGTTGGTCCCCAAATTCCGGTTCCGCCTCCAAGCAAGCCGGTAATTGCTCCAGAAATACCCGACAGAGCTCTAGAATTTGTCCTTTTGGGTGCCCGAATATTTACTAACTGTAAAAGAGATAACAGTAAGACTACAGCGCCGATACCGGCTATTAAAATATTAAGATTGGCTGCAGCAAACAAATTTGCACCAACAAATAATCCAATCAAACATGCAAATAAAAAAAATCTAAAGTCCCTGATACTTTTTACGAGCTCTGCTTTTCCAAACAAACTTACTTGGTAAATATTTGTTACGAGTGTCGGCATAATTAAAACCGCAAGTCCTAACAAAGGCATACCAAGTGCTGCAGAACATCCCAAAATTATCATTGGCATTGCAAAACCAACTATACCTTTAATGAAACCCGCTACAAAACATACTGTTACAAAAAACAAAACAGTTGACGTTTCAAATTGGTGAATCACATTAAGCATTGTGGAGCAATAGATCTTACATCACGCTGCGGCGCAATATTTCGCCACGTAATTTTAGAACAATTTGCCACACTTCTTTGTATTTAAGTTGCGCTGCAAGTGCAAAATGTATATGAAGCGAGGAAATTGAGAAGGACTGATTCATGGCACATGATGGACAAGATTTAGCGTTTCATTTGGATAACTCTTGGATGATCGTTGATTTGCTAACAAAAACTCGGCGGGCAGCAGATGAATTAAGCACCCTTTTTGAAACCGCTAGACAACAAATGAAAGCTCAAATTGTTGTTGATGGAAAAACTTCAGGCAAACTTTTGGAGGAAAACCAGGACGCAGTTCATGGTCTAGCGTGGCTTGCAACATATGCAACCGCGATGCAACAGATGCAAAATTGGGCGGAAAAATTGCACTCTGATGGCGAGTTTGGTGAAATTGAACAGCTTCTCCATCAGATTGGGACCAGTGAATATCATGCACAAGTTCTCGGCGGAATACCAATGTCGCAGGGAGAAATCGTGCGTCTGAGTGACATAGGGATTTCTGAGGCGGCCATCGATAAATATCAATCTGCAGAAGTTGTAGAGTTATCGAATAAAGGCAACAGCCAAGACGCTCGCATGAGGTTGGTCCGCTTGATGCAAGATCATTCTGCAGAAATTATCACAGGCAAGTCTGGACTTGATGACGAATTAGAAATGATACGTGAGCAGTTTCGTAAGTTTTCTATCGATAAGGTGTTACCAAATGCACATGAGTGGCACCTAAACGATGAGTTAATCCCTATTGAAATAATAGAAGAACTAGCAGAGCTGGGTGTTTTTGGCCTTACCATTCCAGAGGAGTATGGCGGATTTGGCCTCTCGAAGGCCTCCATGGCAGTGGTATCTGAAGAGCTGTCTCGTGGTTACATCGGGGTGGGATCCTTGGGAACCCGTTCAGAGATTGCCGCAGAATTGATTGAATGCGGTGGAACAGAAGAGCAGAAACAGCATTGGCTTCCCAAAATCGCAATGGCAGAAATACTACCAACTGCCGTTTTTACTGAACCTAACACTGGTTCAGATTTAGGTAGCCTTCGAACCAGAGCTACCAAAGATGAGCATGGCCATTACAATGTGACTGGAAATAAAACCTGGATTACCCATGCATCTAGAACTCACGTCATGACATTACTTGCAAGAACTGATCCCGACAGCAAAGATCATCGAGGATTATCAATGTTTCTTGCAGAAAAAACACCGGGCGATGATGAAAATCCTTTTCCTACTGATGGGATGTCTGGTGGAGAGATTGAAGTATTAGGTTACCGAGGTATGAAAGAATATGAAATTGCCTTCGATAACTTTCATGTTAACAAATCTAATCTTTTGGGCGGAGAAGAGGGTAAGGGCTTTCGCCAATTGATGAAAACGTTTGAAAGTGCAAGAATTCAAACTGCGGCGCGCGCTGTGGGTGTTGCTCAGCAGGCAATAGATCTTTCTTTTCAGTATGCCTTAGACAGAAAACAATTCGGGAAGGCATTAATTGAATTCCCACGTGTAGCAAGTAAGCTCGCCATGATGGCCGTGGAAACTACAATAGCGCGACAGCTAACTTACTATTCTGCATTTGAAAAAGATAATGATCGAAGGTGTGATCTCGAGGCGGGAATGGCTAAACTCTTGGGAGCGCGAGTTGCTTGGGCTGCCGCAGACAATGGTCTCCAAATTCATGGTGGTAACGGTTTTGCTTTAGAATATCAAATAAGCCGTGTTCTTTGTGATGCTAGAATACTAAACATTTTCGAAGGTGCTGCGGAAATTCAGGCTCAAGTTATCGCCAGAAGACTTATGGAGTGAATCTGCTCTCAAAGTTCGTTGAAATTTTTCTATGTGATTAAGCTATGGTATGTTTTTTGGTATGAATGCCTCTGGGATTTTATCAACACCATCGCAGATCAAGGAAATAAGTACGCTAGCCAATTCCGGGGCCATTCCAAAGCCTATTTTAAAACCACCATTAATTATATAATCACCGTCCATTAAAGGATGTTTACCGACTATTGGTGCTCGCGATTGACTTCTTGGTCGAACATCTGCCCACCGTTTAATAGGTTGGTGTTTTCGTAGTTCGGGAATAATGCTTCTTGAATTTTCAATAAGCCTGTCCAAGCCTTCATCCGTTGCATTTGGTGAGCTGAATTCATTTTCAGATGTGGATCCGACAGCCAAAGTACCATTGGAATGCGGTACAAAATGAACAGACTTTGCAAAAACTTGAGGATAATCCATACATTTAAAACTAAATAATGCCGCCTGACCTTTGACCGCTGTTCTAAATTTTGTTTTAGTTAACTTGGAAATTCTATCTAAATCATGTACCCCAGTCGCCCAAACTGTTTTTGCATTCAAGTTTTTTATTGGCTCCGTTTCAAAAAGCCCCCCGTGCTTTTCAATTGCCCTAGCTAGGCTAAAGCATGCATCTCTTGGATTGATGCGAGCAGATAAATTATCAAAAACCCATTTTTTTGTTTTTGACGCTATTGCCCATGGGCCACTACTATCAATAATCTGCCATTTTGCTAATCCACGCCAAAGATGTTTCGAGTTTTCCTGCCTATTTTGAGCGAGAAGTAAAGCTTTTTCATCATCAATTGGTTGAAGACGACCTAATCTCGCATACCCTGAATTCACACCAGATACTAAATCCACATCATTCCAAAATTTTTCTGAATTAACTAAACTTTGAAATTGAAACTGCTTTTTTGAATTCCAATTTTCTGGAACATGTGGTGCGAGCGCGCCGACTATTCCCCCACTTGCCGTACTCGCAATGCCATTGGGATCAATTATGCATACTTTTAGGCCACGTTTTGCAGCTTCCCAAGCTACCGTTAATCCTAAAACGCCAGCTCCTCTAACAACTAGATCAACCATTGCTATTTAATTCCGATTAGGTGCAATATATTTATCGTTCAACTTATCTTTTCACAAGGTGACCATGCCGAAAAAATATGCAACTCTTTCATGGCATGACGAAACAGTGCCAATTTCGGATAAATTTGATGACGCTTATTATTCCTTAGAAAATGGACTGTTAGAAACGAATTATGTTTTTCTTGAAGGGAATAACCTTCCAAAACGGCTAAATGACGGTTTTCTAATAGCAGAATTAGGTTTTGGAACAGGGTTAAATTTTCTAGCAACATGTGCAGCTTGGAATAAATCATCAAAAACAGGGAAATTTGATTTTGTTAGTTTTGAAGGATATCCAATAAGCCGTCCTGATCTACGGAAGGCACATATACTTTTCCCAGAGTTAACAGAATATGCAGAAACTCTTCAAGACAGATGGGAAGAAATTCTTGAAGGTAATCTAGTGGATTTTGGATTTGCAAGCCTTCGAGTATTTACAGGAGATATTTCAAGTACATTGATAGAGTTTAATTCAGAAGTTGATTGCTGGTATCTTGACGGATTTGCACCAAGAAAGAACCCCGAAATGTGGACAGATCATATTCTTAAATTGGTTGCTTTAAGAACAAAAAATGGGGGAAGCTTTTCGACATACACAGCCGCTGGGCATGTTAGGCGTTCGCTAGAACTATTAGGTTTTGAGGTAATTCGACAAAAAGGATTCTCAAAAAAAAGGCATATGATAAGAGGGACAAAAATCGCTAATGACTAAACAAAACGAGCGTCTTGGAATATTGTTAATGATAATAACAACAATTGTTTTTGCTAGCCAAGACGGACTGTCAAAATACCTAGCCACTGAATATAACGTTTATATGGTCGTAATGATACGCTATTGGTTCTTTGCTGCCTTTGTAATTTCCATGTCTAGCCGAAGAACTGGTGGAATAAAGCGCGTCGCAAAAACTAAATCGCCGATACTGCAAATTTTTAGGAGTCTAATTTTAGTAGCTGAAATGTGTATCACAATCCTTGCATTTACCTTGTTGGGACTAGCAGAGACACATGCAATTTTTGCTTCTTATCCATTAATTATTGCAATGCTGTCAGGACCGATTTTAGGTGAGTATGTAGGTTGGCGTAGATGGTTGGCCATTTGTGTCGGTTTTATTGGTATTCTAATCATTCTCAATCCAGGCAACGGTATTTTTAGCCCTTATGCATTGGTGCCACTAGCGGGCGCTATTCTCTTTGCAATATATGGATTACTCACTCGCTACGTCGGTCAGTATGATGATTCAAGCACCTCTTTTTATTGGACTGGGGTTGTAGGATCTATTGCAATGACTGTAATTGGATTGAATTTTTGGGACCCGGTATCAAGATCCGACTGGAGTGTAATGTTGCTTCTGTCCGCATCTGGAGTGGTCGGTCATTATCTATTAATTAAGTGTTATGAAGTTGCAGAAGCAAGTGCAATTCAACCATTTGCATACTTGCAGTTAATTTGGGCGTCCATGATTGGTATCATCATTTTTGGAGAGCAAATAACAACGAACGTTTTAATTGGTGCGTGCATCATCGTGGGTGCGGGTTTATTCACTCTGTGGCGTGAACGAAAAGTAAGCTGAACTACCTAAGAATTCAGAGAATTCATGATCTATTTCTTTACCCACTACTAAGGTTTTATAAAGGGTCAAACTTTCCGTAATACGCATCACGTAATTGCGAGTTTCTCTGAATGGAATCATCTCTACCCAGTCTATTAAGTTTGTTTTTCGGTCCAGCGGGCTTCCCAGATGTTGAATCCACTTATCGGCATTGGAAGGCCCAGCATTATAAGATGCTGCAATTAGAATAGGATTACCACGATACCTGTATGATAATTCTTGTAGATAAGTCGCTCCAAGTAAAACGTTGTATTTCCAACTCGTTGTTAAGGACTCTTCTTCGAATGGTATCTTTAAATTCTTAGCCATTTCTTGAGCTGTACCTGGCATCACTTGCATCAATCCCAATGCACCCGCAGACGACTTCGCATATTGGTCAAACTCACTCTCACGTCTGGCAACAGACAATAGGAGGTCAACAGGAACTGCCCACTGATAATCCGCCATTTCATGGAGAGCAAAATAGGAATCGAACACTATAATTCCCATTCTGGCCTGGCGTTTACCAAATCTAATTTGAATATGCGGATCGTCTAACTCTGATAAAAAGCTCTCCAGTTTTAAAAGGTTATGCTCTGATAAATTTTCAGAAAGGTGTGTTAAAAATCGTTCCGCTAGACCATTCTCTTCCGCTGCTAACATTAATATTGCAGCTTGGAAGACAGTCGATTGTATAAATTCTGCATTCCTCCACTGAAGCTTGATGTTAGGATCCATAAGATCATACGGTAAAGATCGACCAAGCTTCTCTAACGCCAACTGACCGTAATAAGTAGTATAGTTTTCCGATGCCCTATCATATGCACGTCTTGCACTTTCGAGATTGTTCAAATCTTCGTGGGCACGACCCAACCAGTAAAAACCACGACCAATAGAGATTGGGCTCTCAACGACTTCTGTAAAGTTTTGAAAATGGTCAAGTGCAGAATTAGGGTCCTTAAGTTTCCGTAGAGCTATGAAACCTGCCAGCCACTCCAAACGCGCTTTCAATTTAGCATCTTCGACAAAATGACCACTTAATACACGATATGACGTTTTGTAATCACCATCCCAAAGTAGCTGTCTCGCTAACTTCTCACGTGTTGCACCCCATATCTCTGGACGACCTAAGTATTCCTTTTTATCACTCAATTCGTACAAAAGTTGGAACGCTCGATCATCATAACCAAATTTCAAGCGCCATTTGAACCTAGCAAAGTTTAAAACAGGATGATCGCGTAAGGTCTCAGGCACCCTATTAATTAACGTATTCACTCCATCCTTTTTATATTTTCTCAGAGCCACAACAGCTTTTACAAGCTTTTTATAATCATCTGATAACAAAGGGATAAGATCATCTAAGGCGTCAAAAGCATCTCTCCATAATAATTCAATGGATCTCTCATCATGAAGCTGAGATAACGCCACATCATATTTCTTCAGGTAAACAGTTTGTAAATCTGGGTCCATGAGCTCAGATATCCACTTATCCTGAACAATCAATTCAGCTTTATTAGTTTGACCTGTTTTTAAAAGAGCATCCGCATAAATAGTAGCCGCACTTGGTGAAATGGGTGGATTTTTGTCAAACCAACTCAGAATTTCATTACGACTACTTTCAAAGAAAACTTGCTCCCCTTTTTCTTTTAAATAAGGCAAACCCGGCCAATCCTGGTTACGCTGCAAAAATTCCCTCAATTCTTTGGGACTTCCTCGACCAGATCTGAACTCATGCCACAGAATAATATCTCTAGCCACTTTTCCATCTGCTTCTGCAAATTGTTTTGCTTCATACCAGTAGCCAGAGCGCATCGCTTCAAGAGCTTTTTCTAAAGGACGTCTATTAGTATCTTGGGCAGACACCCCAGTATTAAAAACAAGCACAAGAGAAATCAAAAAGTATAGTGTTTGTCGGACTTTACTTAATATCTGCATTTTCAATTCTGGTAATTATGGTTTTTAATAAGTTTACTTGAGCTTTAATCACGGTTAAACCAAGTTGTGAATTGATCAAAAACTTTTTTAAATAATTTTAAAAGTGTTTCAAGAGGAGATGAACATGCTGAAAGGTTCAATGCCAGCATTAGTGACACCATTTGAAAACGGGGAACTCGATCTCAATACACTTGAAAATTTGGTGGATTGGCACATTGAACAGGGGAGCCATGGTTTGGTTCCTGTTGGTACAACTGGTGAAAGTCCAACACTGAGCCATGAAGAACATGAAATTGTAGTTTCAACAGTTGTTCAGAAGGTAAACGGGCGTATTCCGGTTATTGCTGGCGCCGGCTCAAACAATACACTCGAAGCGCTAAATTTCATGAAGCATGCAAAAACGGTTGGAGCGGATGCTGCACTTGTCGTTACCCCTTATTACAATAAGCCCACTCAGGCAGGCCTTATAAAGCATTTTACAGAGCTTCATGATAAATGCGAACTTCCCATAGTCATTTACAATATACCTGGGCGATCATCAATTGATATGAGCCCTGAAACAATGGGTCGTTTGGCCAAGTTACCAAGAGTTATTGGTGTTAAAGATGCAACCGGTGATTTAGCAAGAGTATGCGCCCAGCGTATTACATGTGGAACTGATTTTTTACAAATATCTGGTGAAGACGCGACTGCTCATGGATTTAACGCTCAAGGTGGTGTCGGCTGTATTTCTGTCACGGCAAATGTGGCACCAAAATTATCCGCACAACTACAGGCTGCAACATTAGCTGGTGATTACGACAAAGCTCTTGAATTACAAGATAAACTCATGCCCTTGCATCATGCAATTTTTACTGAACCTGGGCTTGTGGGCGTAAAGTACGCAATGAGTCTTTTAGGTTTATGTTCAGACGAAGTAAGGCTGCCACTAATACCACTAAGTAATGAAACAAAAAAACTCATTAAATCTGCAATTCAGACTGCAGGCTTGACTTAGTTTTTACATTTTCGAGAAACTAATTACTCATCATTCGAGTTAAAATGATCATTTAAGTGCTTCAGTTAAGCTCATACCGTTTACTGTGCTTCTAAACCACCTCTTTAGAATGGCCCTCTCATGATCCTCCATGTAAGTTACATTGGCTGGAGGCATTGCATGAGAAATAGCAGAGTGAAGGTATATTAATTTAGCATTTTTGGTTATGTCATATGTGGTTTCTAAGTAAACCTTACCAGGTGCCCAATTAATCCCATCCCACACTGGCTGTCTCGCATGGCACATCGAGCACCTACCTAAAACAATTTCCTTCGTTTGCGAGAATCCTTCTGCTTTTTCGAACGCTTCTTGTTTCTTACTCATCAAAGAGAGTTCCTGCTTATCTGAACTTAATGAAGGCGCCATCGATAAC
>LUQC01000015.1 GCA_001627925.1 Rhodobacteraceae bacterium REDSEA-S34_B6
ACTCGAATTGGAGAAGTAGTGCGTCTTGTTAGTCCACTTACGGGGCAGGATCATAATGTCCAGGTTGTAAGTGCTCACTTTATTGATCCAGAAGGAGAGCGTTTACGTGCATAATTTAAATCCCATATCACCGTTAGGAAACACAAAACCGTTGAGTGAGGAATTTGGCTTATATACTCTCTCAGAAATTACCTCCTATTCGTTGGCGTCATTTACTTTACGAAAAGGAACTGAAGGTGATGCAAGGAAAATCATTGAGCGGTTTATACAAGGTTCACTTCCAGATATTATGACGTCTAATTTTGGCAAAATTTCTTCATTTTGGATAGGTCCATCTCAATGGTTAATTGAAGCCCCTATGGAAACCCATGAAGACTTGGCTGGTGAGCTCACTGAAATTTCTAACGGAAAGGCATCAGTAACTGAGCAAACGGACGCATGGTGTAGATTTGATTTAAACGGCCAAGAATTGGCATCACCACTCGCTCTTTTGTGTAACGTAGATGTCCCGTCTTTCAAAGGTGGTGAAGTCACACGCTGTCAAATGGATCATATGGGTTGTTTTCTAATCTGCCGTGATTTGACTAATGTCACTATTTTAGGTCCAAGATCTGCTGCTAATTCTTTGCATCATGCGATTGTAACGGCGTTGAAAGCGGTGATTTGACTAGGTCGCTGGTATTGGAGAGTTGTCGTTAACTCTAAATAAATTCACTCGTTTTCGTTCTTCCTCTGGGGATAAAGAGAATAAATCAATGTAATGGCGACGTAAAATAGACGCACTTGAAAATCCGACTGATATAGCAATTTTACCTATCTTTTCGTTTGTATACAGTACCATTTGCCGCGCAGCATTTACCCTGAGTTTTCGAAAATATTGCCGAGGGCTTTCACCCGTTGACTCCTTAAAGATCCTAGATAAATGTCGAGAGGTAATCCCAATTTCATCAGCAATATCATTCACTTGGAGAGGATAATTGATTTTTTTATTTACAAGCGAAATTGCTTTCTGAGCTATTTCAGGCATCTCCTCTGACCCTTCGAACTCACTCAAACTGGGAATAATTTGTTTTACGTCTTGGTTTCTCATAATTGGGTGCTGAAACCAACATGCAACCTCCGCTGCTGTACTTGATCCTAACCTCGCGCTTATCAGTAACAGCGCAAGATCAAATGCCGCGGCCGCGCCTGACGCTGTTATTATATTTTTGTCAGTTTCTATTACCTGTTCAGATGAAATATTGTTTGGAAATTGGTTCGCAAAAGCAGCAGCATAACACCAATGCACAGAGTATCTAATGTCCGGACGAACTTTAGCTTTTGCTAATAAAAAAACTCCTCCAGACACAGCGCCTAATGTGCAGCCATGTCTCTCTAATTTTCTCAAGACACCAATAGTTCTGCTATTTGCAAACTGTGCACTTGGAGGTGATAGTAAAATTAAGGCATCTAATTTTTCTACCTCTGTAATTCGCCCATCAGTCTCAAATGATACGTTTGCACTGGCTTTTACCTTGTGCTCATCTTCAGAGTATAATTTCCATTCAAAGCTATTAGTATTTGAGATTTCATTTGACGCTCTCAAGGGCTCTATTACAGATGTAAGGCAAGCCATTGGAAAGCCATCGAAAATTAAAAACCCTATACGATAAGCACTTTTGTTCAAGGTGTTTTGCCAGTATCTGTGAGTAATCTAGGCAACCTACATAGAGTGCTTTTTGTTTTATTTCAAATAATGATTGTCCTTAAACTTTAATTCTGGCGAGACGCTCCAATCCGTTTAGAAAATGTGACCTATCATTTTTGCTAAACGATTTACCACCGCTCTGGCGAAATGGGTCTGCTGCCCTTAAATCTTGCATCAAATCACGCATTGCTAAAATCTCTCCAATATTTTTACTATCTAGAATATCTCCATTGGGTTTAATGGCTCTGGCCCCTTGCTCAATAATATTTGCGGCTAAAACAATATCAGAAGTCACTACAATATCATTTGCAACTATATTTTCAGATATCCAGATATCAGCGGCGTCTGATTCATTGCTCACTACGACCAATTTAAATAACGGGTTCGGAGACGGACGAATGCCACCATTGCTTACAATGTAAGTCTGAATTTTATGGCGGGTTGCAACTCTTTCAACTTCTGACTTTACCGGACAGGCATCAGCATCAACAAAAATTCTTACAGGATTAGTGCTCATTTCGGAATCTCACATTGATACTAACCATCTAAGACGTAGATTTAAAACTGTCTAAACCTAAGTTTAACCGATTAAGCTCGGTTTGGAAAATAGTCTTCGCATGACCCTTCGCGAAAAACATCAGCCGTACAGCAGTGCAACCCTCCACCGAATGCGTAAGCATCTCTAAGATCGACGGGAACTACTTCCATTCCTAGTTTATCCATTTGTTCGGCTTGATAAACTTCAGATTTTTCAACACAAACCGTTTTAGGATCCAATACAAGAACGTTCATACTTAGCCAGGTTGATGAGTAG
The DNA here is from genome assembly GCA_001627925.1 of Rhodobacteraceae bacterium REDSEA-S34_B6. Lineage (GTDB taxonomy): Bacteria > Pseudomonadota > Alphaproteobacteria > Rhodobacterales > Rhodobacteraceae > Salinivivens. Next base: position 2,502 of record LUQC01000015.1, read on the forward strand.
CACAACGGTGGCGGAGTATTATGAGCTGGTTGAGCGGCGTCAATAATTTCCCAATCATTTTTTTCAAACATTTTCCGCTGTTCTTCTGGCAGCCTGCGCTGAGGATTATTCAATATCAAACCAGGTCGTAGGGGGGTAAAAGTAGCGTCGATATGGATTGGGTAGGGGTCGCCAGGAAAATTTACGGCATGGACTCTGTGATCAGAAAAATGTCGGCGGATCCATTCAATTCCTTTTAAATTGGTTGTGAAGCCATGTTGTACAACTAGATCCTTACCGAATCTCAAAACATCTGCAGCGTCAAACAATGGTTCTTCTTCAGTCGTGACAAAGAATTTCTCTGCAGTCCATTTTAACCGCTTTTCTACTCCAATTTTTTCCGACAAATAATCTTCATGATAGTCTGCATCTGTCAAACGTGGTTTGGGAGCGGCTTCATGTTTAAAGTTTTTATCGTCTTCCCAATATTTTTGCATGAGTGGTCTGTAACATAGATATTCAAACCAGCGGCATCTGTAAGACATCGTTGCTTCTAAGATTTCAGACCCGACTGTCAACAAAACGTCGCGAGGTGGCATACATCCAAATTGGCTCTCTGTATGAAAATCTGGCGTCGACGCTGGCAGCGAAAAATCTATTGGCGTTGGCCTGTCAACACGAATTCCTCGTTTCGTTAGCAGTGACGCAAAGTCATCCAACAATTCATTTGCTCGATCTATTGTTTCTTGTGGTCTCCGACCCCATTGGCCTCGCATGTCGCTATCCTCTGGCACTTTCGCGTCCAACGCGGGTTCCTCGGGCGGTATATGACAATTGTCGGCTTTTCCAACAATAACATGTTTAAGGGGGTCCCACTCATTCCAGCTATTTACCACTGTTTTCATATGCATGCCCTCATAAATTTATCAAATATATCATTTTAAAAATAGCACCTGGGGGAATTGATGCCAACCAAGATTGGGCTGGAAAGACTACAAATAACAAATTAATTTTAAAATTTATTGAATGCTTTTGAGATGTGAGGGTGCGTTTTTGTAAGTTTTGAATGCCTGATAGTAGTCATCAATTAAGTCCTGCCTTGGTTCAATTACTTCTGAGATGGCTGGCTGTGATAAAATATTTTTTATGGGTTCGCCGGTTTTTCCCAAGATAGCCAGACGCGCGGCACCCAAAGCTGCGCCATATTCTCCGTCGGAAGGACAGGCGATAGAGATATTTAAAGAAGTTGCTATGGTCTCTAACCAGTACCGGGATCGGCTACCTCCTCCAATAGCCAATAGTTGTTCCGGACTAGGGCCAGCTTTTTTCAGCGCCTCCAGGCAGTCACATAACGCAAATGCTACCCCTTCCATTACTGCCTGAGTCAGTTTTATTGCGGTGCTATTAGTTGATAATCCGGCGAAACCACCGCGGATATGTGCATCGTTCAAAGGCGTTCTTTCACCTGAGAGATACGGATAAAATTTTTCTGAAGAGGGCCCATCAATCTTATCATTTAATTCAGCAGTTAATTGGCTTGGTGATCGCCCGATAATGCTTGATAACCAGTTTAAACTATCCGTCGCGGATAAAATAACGCCCATTTGATACCATGTATTCGGAAGTGCGTGACAAAATGTGTGAACCGCTGACTCGGCTAAAGGATTACATTCACTTCTAGCTGTTAGAAGAACACCAGACGTGCCAAGTGAGACAAAACCTTGACCCTCCTGTATAATGCCAACGCCGCATGCAGCTGCGGCATTATCTCCGGCTCCCGCAACCACAGACACACCGCTTGGTATGCCTAACTCATCAGCAATAAATTTTGGAACACTTGAGGCGACTTGAGAGCCTTCAAATAGAGCGGGCATTTGGTCTGACCTCATATTACCTGCATTCAAAGCATAGTCTGACCAGCAGCGATTTCTAACATCTAACCAGCTGGTTCCCGCCGCATCAGACATATCCATGAAATAGTCACCTGTTAGGTAGTATCCAAGATACGAAGCTGGTAACAGAACCTTTGCAATATTTGTAAAGAGTTCAGGTTTATTTTCTTGAACCCACAGTAATTTTGGTGCTGTAAAACCTGGAAATATAATGTTCCCAGTTATATTTCGTAAATTTTTATCTTGATCCAATTTTGATGCTTGTTGGTGACTTCGAGTATCGTTCCACAAGATACAAGGGTGTAGGATTGCACCATTTTTGTCCAGCAATGTTGCACCATGCATATGACCTGCAATGCCAATTGCATCAAGATTAGCGACAGCTTCAGCGTTCGTTCTTCTTAGTTCGCTCAAGGCGGCTTTTAGAGCATCTATCCAATCTTGAGGATTTTGCTCATTATATCCGGATGATATACTGGATACAGAATAGCTCTGATTTGATACTCCCAAAAAGTCGCCGGCTTGGGTCACAAGTAAGCATCTTAAACCAGATGTGCCCAGGTCTATACCCAGGTATGTTGGCCCTAATTGATGTCCTATATCTCACCTATGATATTTAAATTTAGATTTTAGACAATTCCTGTTCTAAATCCTTAATTTCTGCCCCACCTGCCATGAGCCTCCTAATATCACCTCCCTCTAGCTCTGCTTTAGTTCCCTGACCTATAACTTGCCCGAGAGCTAGAAAAGTATAGCGATCTGCAATGAGCCGAGAATGTATTTCATTATGGGTGATAAATATAATTGCTATATCGCCTCTTGCTCTGACGCGTTTAATGGTTTTGAGGACTTCCATTTGCTGCTTTTGACCCAAAGCCGATGTTGGCTCATCTAAGATCAGAACTTTCGCGCCAAAATAAATCGCGCGTGCAATTGCAAGGGTTTGGCGTTGACCACCTGACATAGTTCCAACTGCTTGAGATGGGTCTGAAAAATCAATTCCAATTTTAAGCATCTCGTCATGTGCAATTTGGTTCATTTTATCCATTCTAAGTTTACCTAGAGTAGAAGTAAGCTCACGCCCCATAAAGAAGTTTCGAGTAACGCTCATTAATTGATTGATCGCTAAGTCCTGGTAAACAGTTCCAATACCAGCTGCTGAAGCATCTCGAGGACTTCTAAAAGATCGCTCTACTTCTTCCATGTAAATAGTTCCACTTGTTGGCTGGTGAACTCCTGACAAAATTTTGATCAGTGTGGATTTTCCGGCCCCGTTGTCACCTAACAACGCATGAACTTCACCAGGATAAACCTCCAAATCAACACCATTCAACGCCGTGAAAGGGCCGAATTTTTTCGTGACATTTTCGACCCTCATGTAACTCTTTGGTGCCATGTCTATATTCCCCCAGTTATACGTTTTCTAATACGCTCATTGGCGAAAACGGCCGCCAGTAGAACTGTACCTACGAAAACTCTAAACCAAGCCCCATCTATCCAAGGGATAAAGAACACTGCATTAGCAACAAGGCCAAAAGTTACTGCTCCAAATACCACGCCTACTATTGAGCCAAAGCCACCAGTCATTAAAATCACGCCCACTACCGCAATAGCAATTGCTTCAAGCTCTTTAAACATTCCTTTTGCAGCATCAGAGGAATTAGTATCAAAAACTTGGCATGTCGCAAAAATTGTCGCGCAGAAAGCAGAAAACATAAAAAGCCCTACTTTTACTCTGTTTACTGGCCATTTTTCGGTTGATATTCAAAAAGCCTAGATAATTAATCAGATCAATTTTTTCGTCTTTAGTCATTCCAGCCGTGAATTCTACTCCGGCGGCTATCTTTTGACCAATCCAGTACCAAGCATCGTAAAGCCATCCAAAAACTTCACCACCAAATTGTTCTGCAAACCAACTTTCTTTTTTGAAATCTGGCAGTCCAGATACGTTGGTATTTTGGTTAATCAGCCTGAAGCAAACTTCTGTAAGACCGCGAAGAAAAAACCAAAATGCCAAGGTTACTATAAAACTTGATAATCCTGATTTAACAACAATAGTCCCAATGAGCCATCCGAATGTTAATGTCATGCACAGAGTTATTACGAAAGCGGTAAATGGCGTTGCCTCTCCTAAGCCAAATGGTAAGCCCCACTTGAGCATTATGGCTATCGACATTCCGGCAAAAGCGATCATTGGTCCAATGGATAAATCAAATTCGCCAGCAATCATCAACAAAGCAGCCCCAACTGCAATTATTCCTAATTGGGCAATAATTGCGATGTTGTTCTTTAAACCCAACGCATTGAAAGCTTTTCCTTCTGATGCTAAGCCGAGGGCCAGAATAATTGTGATCATGACTATAAAAGAACCAATTTCGGGTCTTCGCATCATGCGCTGGATCCAGCTTTCATCTTGAAGACGGTCAGATTCATTACGTTCCGACATTTTAACCTCTGATATCTATTTTTATTGTCTCTTAAGTAAACAGGCGAGCTTTCGCTCGCCTGCTATAATTACCTGCTAATACAAAGATATTAGCGGTTTATGCCTGCCTGCGACGCAACGTTATCGATGTTTGAAGCGTCTACAAAGCCAGGGCCTGATGGAATGTTAGCACCAGGCAACATACCAGCATTTGTATTGTACAGATGCAGGACGATGATTGGCATGTAGCCTTGCAAACGCTGTTGCTGATCGATTGTGAATGATGCATCACCAGATCTAAGCATCGCTGTTACATCGTCTGACATATCGAAACATGCGAGATGAACATCTGCACCAACGTCTTTGATAGCTTTGTTCGCTGCAGCACATACATGTGGACCAGCGGCTAGAATTCCATCAATTGAAGGATCTGCTGACAATGCAGCAGCTGTTCTGGTTTCAATTTGCTGAACATCGTTTGACACGTCGATCATGTTCAAAGCTCCGCCAAGACCTGAGAAATAACCTTCACATCTATCAACGAGGGCTGTGTTCCAAGCTTCTTGGTTCAAACAAAGACCGTTTGTTACACCCTCAGCTTTGGCACGCTCTCCAGCTTTTGTTCCTGCTAAAAGCTCTGGCTGACCAACGTGCATCAATGCACCAACTTTAGCTGAATTCTCTAGGCCTGAATTCATTGTAATCACAGGAATACCAGCGTCTACAGCAGCACGAATTGCACCGCCGAGTGCGTCTGGATCAGGTAGAGAAACAACGATTCCGTCTGGGTTAGACGCAGCTGCTGCTTCAATCAACTTTGCCATACCAGACATATCGCCTGATGGATCATAGTTGTATTCAAAATCTGCTCCAATGGCAGCAGCGGCATCTCTACCGCCTTTTTCAACTACTGGCCAAAATGGGTCAGTACCTTGTGTGTGTGTAATCATTACATAACGCTCAGCGATTGCTGTAGACGCCATCATTGCGAGCGCAGCGCCCGCCATAACTAATTTTTTCATAATTTTCTCCCAATAAGTACAAAAGTACCGGCTTACTCTATCAACTGATTCTATTTTTAGTAAAGACTCAAAAGGCACACTTGGCCTATTTCACCGAGAAAAAATAGTCACAGTTAGCGCTAACACTTATAGATCGAGCAACTGATTTGC